>JAHWJV010000262.1 GCA_019348265.1 Gemmatimonadota bacterium | reverse complement strand
CGGCCCCGGCAACGCGTTGATGGATTCGGCGGTCGAGCTGGCCACCGGCGGGCGGATGACCTTCGACCGGGACGGGCTGCTCGCCGCACGGGGAGCGGTCGACGAAGCGTTGCTCGCGGAGCTGCTCCGCCACCCGTTCTTCGCGCAGGAGCCCCCGAAGTCCACCGGCCGGGAAGCATTCGGCCGTCCGGTCGTCGAGCGCCTGGCGGAGGCGGTACAGCCGGAGGGCGACCAGGACTGGATGGACCTCATCGCGACGCTGACGGAGTTGACCGCACGCTCCATCTCGCAGGCGTATGAACGGTGGATCGTTCCGCGCGGTGTCGCCGAGGTCGTGCTGACGGGGGGTGGCGCGAGGAACCCGACGCTGGTGCGGCGGATCCGAGAGCTGCTCGCCCCGATCCCGATCGTCGACGGGGCGTCGCTTGGAGTAGATCCCGAAGCGAAGGAAGCCCTGGCGTTCGCGGTCCTCGCCTGGGCACACGTCAACGGCATCCCGGCGAATGCGCCGGGGGCGACCGGAGCGGCGGGTCGGCGAGTCCTGGGGTCCTATACACCTGGCGCAGCCGGCCGACAGGGCAAACGAGCATGAGCCGACCAGGGCAGACATCCACGGTGCAGAAACCACGGCGCGAGCGCCGCGGAGGAGCGGGCCGTCTCGCGTTGAGTATCCTCCTACCGCTGCTGCTGACGCTTGGCGGCTGCTTGTACCGCCGGCCCGCGCCGTTGTCCGAATCCGCTCGCTTCCAGCTTACCGTCCGCGAGCTTCTCAGCGAGGACCAGACGCGGGCGACGTATCACGAGATGCGCACCCGCGTCCAGGACATGGGTCCGGAGGTGGACGCCGTGCTCCTGGCGCTGGCGCGCGACCGCGCGGTGAACCTGGTGGTGCGCTCCAACGCGCTCGTTCTGCTCGCGGAGCGGCGAGCGCCGGGAGCGTTCTCCGTTCTCGAGCGGGCGCTCAGGCCGGACCAGCCGGCGCGCCTGCGTGCGGCCGCGGTGCTGGGGTTGCAGCGCTTGCTCGCGGTCACGCCCGACGCGATGCGGCTCATCCGCGGAGCTCTGCAGGACCGCTCGCGGACCGTTCGGCTGAATGCGCTCACCGCCCTGGATGTGACGGACGTGGAGACCGTCCGCGCGATGCTCGAGAGGGAGCGGGACCCGGAGGTGCGCGAGGTCGCGATGCAGCTCGTTGGCATCGCCGAGGCCCGCGGCGCGCCGCTCGCGACCGACCGGCGCGGGGCGCTGCGCACCACGAGCAGCGCACTGGACGCGCAGATCGTCTTCCGACCCGCGCAGGCGGATCCCGCGTCCGGCCTCGCTCTCGGCGACCTGCGCCTGGAGCTCCCCGGCGCGCTCGACGTGCCGCTCACCTCGAACGCGAGGGCGATGGGCGGCGTGGTGCCGGCGTTCTTCTCCGCGGATCACGCGCAGGTCGTCTTCGAGGACGACGGCCAGATCCGCGTGATCGAGATCCCGACGCGCAACATTCGCTCGGTGGGACCGGGAATCGCCCCGCGTGTGATCCCCTTCTCGAACTCCTTCGTCTTCCTGCGGGAGCTTCCCCCGGCGAGGGCCGCGCCTGGTGACGAGATGCGCTACTCCGTCTTTCGCGCCGAGTTCGGCGGTGGCGCGGCGGAAGTCATCGGTGAGCTTCGCGCCACCATCCCCGCCGGCGCGCCGCCGGGCTACTCGCCGGTGCGACGAATGGTCGTCGCGGAGACGCTGGACGGCTCCGTTCTGCGCGGCGAGGGGATCACCACCTTTCTGCTCCCGGCGATCAGTGGGGAGCCCGTCCGTCCGGTGGCCTTCGCCACGACCGTCGCCGCGCCGCTCCGTCAATCGGGGGCCAATTGAACGTTGCTCGCCTTCTACTCCCCGCCGTCCGCTGGAACGTGGAACACGGATTTCACCGGGAATGGGAGTCGATCGAGCACGCGATCGAGCGCGGCGTAGGCGGCTTCATCCTGTTCGGAGGCGAAGCCGGGGCGGTTCGCGACCTCACCGAGGAGATGCGCCGGCGGTCCCGGCACCCGCTCTTGATCGCCAGCGATCTCGAGCGAGGGGCGGGGCAGCAGTTCCGCGGCGCGACTCCCTTGCCGCCCGCCGCTGCGCTAGGCTCGTTGGAGGGCCTGGAGGCGATCCGCCGCGCCGGCGAAGTGACGGCGAGGGAGGCGCGTGCGCTCGGGATCAACTGGGTGTTCGCGCCGATCGGCGACGTGGATCTCGAGCCCGAGAACCCGATCATCGGCACCCGTAGCTTCGGCACCGATCCAGAGCGAGTCGCAGCTCAGGTGGCGGAGTGGGTGCGAGGGTGCCGCGAAGGCGGAGCGCTCTCCTGCGCCAAGCACTTCCCGGGGCACGGCCGCACCGTCGGGGATTCTCACATCGAGCGCCCGACCGTGCAGGCGGACCGGTCCACGCTCCAGGAGGATCTCGGCCCCTTCCGCGCGGCAATCGCGGCGGGCGTGGATGCCATGATGACGGCGCACGTCTCCTATCCCGCGCTGGACCCATCCGGCGCGCCCGCCACGCTGTCCTCCCCAATCCTGATGAAGCTGCTGCGCCAGGAGATGGGGCACGAGGGGCTCGTCGTCACGGACGCGCTGGTGATGGAGGGGCTCGTGGAGGACATCCACGAGGCGCATGCGGCCGTGTCCGCTGTCGCAGCCGGCTGTGACGTGCTCCTCTACCCGAACGACACCGACGTGGTGATCGCCGGGCTGGAAGCGGCGCTCCGCGACGGCCGGCTACGGGAGGCCCGGGCCGCGGACGCGCTCCGCCGGGTCGACGCGGCGATCGACCGGGTGATCGATACTCCCGCTGCCCGGGAGTGGGGCCGAGAAGAGGACCGCCGCTGGGCGCTCGACACGGCCATCGCGACGCTGCGCGTGGGGCGCGGCGAGCCGCGGATTCCCGTCGGCCCGGTTCGGCTCATAGAGATCGACGACGACGTCGGCGGGCCGAACCCGCCGTATTCACGCAGCGCCTTCCCGGCGGCGCTCCGGCAGGCCGGCGTCGACCTCCGCGACAACGGAGAGCCGCTGGTCGCGCTCTACGCCGACATCCGCGCGTGGAAGGGACGCCCCGGCCTTTCCGCCACGGCTCGCGAGCGCGTCCGCGCCGTCACCGACGCCGCCCCGGACGCGACCGTGCTCCTGTTCAGCCATCCCCGGCTCGCCGAGGAGATCCCCTCCGCCCGGAACCTCCTCGCCGCCTGGGGCGGGGAGTCGCTCATGCAGGAAGCCGCGGTCGCCTGGTTGACCGGTACGACCGGCGCGCTGCCGACGGCGGCGTGGGGGCTCGATAGGTAGGAAGCGGCCCTGGTGTGGAGTCTTCAGTCGCCAGTCGCCAGTCGCCAGCCGCCAGTCGCCAGTCCGGCGCTCCTCGTCCCCTCTTCCGCACGCGGTAGAGGGGTCTTTCGCTTTACGGACGGTCAGCACGTCGGGCAGGAGCAACGATGATCTCTCCTGATGGCGAGGCGACGGGTGAATGGCATGGCCACCGACTGAAGACAGAAGCCTGAAGCCTGAAGCCTCATAGCCCCTCCCCTCATGGTAACTTTCTTGCGTTCTGGCGGGCCATTCAGGAGGTGAAGTGGGCCCCCATGTCACCGGTCCAGGCGATCTATGGCGACGACGTTGCGGGAGGGGCGGGAGCAGAGCAACCCCGTGCTGCGGGTGTTCACCCAGCGGAAGATGGCGGCGATCCTGTTGCTCGGGTTCTCCTCCGGGATCCCGCTGTACCTGACCAGCCAGACGCTGCAGGCGTGGATGACGGTGGAGGGGGTGGACCTGACGACCATCGGATTGTTCTCCCTCGTCTCGCTTCCTTACTCGCTGAAGTTCCTCTGGGCACCGGTGATGGATCGGTACGTCCCGCCGTTGCTGGGGCGGCGGCGAGGGTGGCTCGTGATCACGCAGATCGCGCTGCTGCTGAGCATCGGCGCGATGTCCTTCCACGATCCGAGCCAGGCGCTGCAGCTGCTCGCGTTCAACGCGATCCTGATCGCGTTCTTCAGCGCGAGCACGGACGTGGTCTTCGACGCCTACAAGGTAGACGTCCTCGACGAGCGCGAGATGGGAGCGGGCGCGGCAACCGGAGTGCTGGGTTACCGGATCGCGCTGATCGTGACCGGCTCACTGGCGCTGGTGCTGGCGGATCGGATGCCATGGCCGACGGTATACCTGCTCCTGGCCGCGCTGATGCTGGTCGGCATCGCGGCGGCGTTCTGGGCGCCCGAGCCGGTCACCAGCGAGGCGGCGCCCGCGTCGCTGCGTGAGGCGGTGGTCGATCCGTTCATCGAGTTCTTCCGTCGGACGGGACTCGGCTGGGGGATGCTGATCCTCTCCTTCGTCATCTTCTACCAGCTGCCGGACCGGTTCGGCCAGAACATGGCGACGCCGTTCCTCCTGCAGATCGGATTTTCGCAGACGGAGGTCGGCGCCATTCGCGGCGGGATCGGAATCGTGGCCACCATCGGCGGGGTGCTCGCGGGCGGGGCGGTGATCGCGGCGCTGGGCATCAATCGCTCGGTCTGGCTGTTCGCCGCGCTGCAGATCCTCAGCAACCTGGTGTACTACTGGATCGCGATGGTGGGGGACGATCGCAGCGTGCTGGTGATCGCGATCGTGATCGAGAACATCGCCGGGGGGATGTCGACGGCGGCGTTCGTGGCCTACATGATGAGCCTGTCGAGCCGGCGCTTCTCCGCGACGCAGTTCGCGCTACTAACCAGCATGATGACGGCGGCGCGGGACGTGATCGTGACGCCCGCCGGCGCGGTCGCGGATGCTACCGGGTGGCCCACTTTCTTCCTCCTGACGCTGGTGACCGGTCTCCCGGCCCTGCTTCTCCTTCCGATGCTCGTCCCCTGGAACTCCGAGCACCCGCGCGGCGCCGCGCTGCACACGGGGGTGGTGGAGGAGGAGCCGGGAGTAATCCGGGGTCCCGCGGTCGACGAACCTTGAACAGTGTGATCATGTCGATGTCGAAGATGACCTTCAGGCCCGCACTCGCTCTGCTGCTCCTCTCGGGGATCGCCGCCTGCGCTCCAGCCGCGCCGCCGCCGGCGGCGCCCGGTCCGACGCCTGGCGCGGTGGCTCGCCGACCCGGCGCGCTGCCGCCCGTGCCGCCCCGCTCCGGTCCGCTCGTGATCGACGTCGTCTACCCGACGGAGGGGCAGACGATGGCGGTGCGCGACAGCAACTTCATCTTCGGGAACGTGGGCACCGGACAGGCGACGGTGACGATCGACGGCGCGCGGGTGGACGTGGCGCCGAACGGCGCTTTCCTGGCCTTCCTCCCGGTCCCGTCCGATGGTCGCTACGACGTACAG
>JAHWJV010000261.1 GCA_019348265.1 Gemmatimonadota bacterium | reverse complement strand
AGTTCTACAACGACGCCAACCCCGCCGCCCATTACGCCACCACCGGGCCCGAGATCTGGCAGCAGACTGAAGGCCGAATCACGCACTTCGTCGCCGCCGCGGGGACGGGCGGCACCATTACTGGCGCAGGCCGCTACCTGAAGGAGCGGAACCCGGCGGTCCGAATCATCGGTGGCGACCCGGTCGGCTCCATCATCAGCGGCTACGCGGAAACCGGCGTTCGCCCGGAAGCGACGCCGTACAAGATGGAAGGGATCGGGCAGGACAAGATCCCCGGGACTCTCGACCTCAGCGTGGTGGACGAGTGGCGCTCGGTCGACGACCGGACCGCGTTCGCGATGGCGCGGCGCCTCACGCGGGAGGAGGCACTGTTCGTCGGCGGCTCCAGTGGCCTGATCGCGCACGTCGCGCTCGAGATCGCCCGCGAGATCGACGACCCTGACGCGTGCATCGTTCTGGTCCTCTGCGACACGGGCGAGCGCTACCTTTCGAAGCTCTACAACGACGAGTGGCTGCGGGAGCATCGACTCGTGGAACCCGCGCGCGTTACGGCCGCGGAGATGGTCGGGATGAAGGACGCCGATGCGCCGCGTCAGCTCGTTTCCGTAGAGCCGTCCACGCCGGTCCGGCGGGCGCTCTCCTTCATCACCGAGCACAACATCTCCCAGCTACCGGTGCTGACCGAGGGCGACTGCGTAGGGCACGTCTCAGAACCCACTCTGATGGCCCGGGTGCTCGAGAGCCCGACCATCCTCGACCAGCCGGTGCAGGAGTTCATGGACCCGCCGCTTCCCGTCGTGGACTCACACGTCGATCTGAACGCGCTCACCCGGCTCCTGACGCGGCAGAATCCGGCGGTGCTGGTGCGCCGCGGCGGGGTGCTGTCCGGGATCATCACCCGGTACGACGTCCTTCGGTTCGTCACCGGCCCCGCCTGATGCGCCGCCCGCCGGCCCTAACGCACGACCGGTCCGTTTACAAGTCCTTTATGGCCTGCCGCTTGATTATGCTGGCTCAACCGGTGACGGGCGCCTATGTTCTCTGCAGCCACCGAGAGACACCCTCGACGTGGGTAACCTTCCCTCGTGCCGGTTCCCGGCGCGGGGGCTGCAGGCTCAGTCGGCCCGGCTCCCATCTAGGGGAAGGCACCCGGGCAACCGGATTACATGGCGCCGGGAGCTGGAAGCCCTTCGGCAACGTGACGGCCTCGCCGTCGATCACCCCCCGAAAAGGGAGAGTACCTCGTATGCGACGATTGTTCCTCTTCTGTCTTCTGGTTGCACCGCTCTGGCTCGGCAACGCGGATCTCGCGGCGCAGGGCATCACTACCGCGACGCTGAGCGGTACGGTCCGGGGCCCCACGGGTGAACCCATCCGGGGGGTCACGATAAGCGCAATCCATCAGCCCTCCGGAACGCGATACGGAGGGGTGACGCGCGCGGATGGCAGGTATTCGATTCTCGGAATGAGAGTCGGTGGCCCTTACCGCCTGACCGCGTCCGGGGTTGGACGTGAGACGCAGGTGAGCGAGAACGTCTCGCTCAACCTCGGCGTGGCCACCGACATCGACTTCGTTTTGCGGGAGGCCGCGACGGCCATCGAGGGGATCACCATCACCGGGCAGACGAACGCCGTTCTCAGCCCCGACCGGACGGGCGCGGCGACCTCGCTGAACCGCGACGCGATCGAGCGCGTCCCGACGATCACCGGCCGCCTGAGCGACGTCGCGCGCCAGGCGCCTCAGGCCGGACGTGGGCTGTCGTTCGCCGGGCAGGACACCCGGATGAACAACATCACCATCGATGGAGCCTACTTCAACAACTCGTTCGGCCTCGGCAGCTCCGCCGAGCCCGGCGGGCGCACCGGCGTCGCGCCGGTCTCGCTCGAGGCGGTGGAGCAGGTGCAGATCAACATCGCGCCCTACGACGTTCGCCAGGGCAACTTCGTCGGTGCCGGACTGAACACGGTGACCCGCAGCGGGACCAACCAGTTCCGCGGCTCGCTCCGCTACGAATTCCGCGACGAGAGCCTGGTGGGTACGCAGGCGGGCGCGAACGCCTTCGACCCGGGCACCTTCAATCAGCAGGAGTTCGGCGGGTGGCTGTCCGGCCCCATTCTGCGAAACAAGCTCTTCTTCTTCATGAACTATGAGAAGGAGGGGCGGACCGGGCCAGGGACGAACTACCGCGCCAATGCCGGTGGTGAGAAGGTCGAGGGCACGACGACCCGAGTGCTGCGGTCGGACCTCGAGCAGCTCAGCAGCTTCCTCAACACGAACCTGGGATACGACACCGGACCCTTCCAGGGGTATGAGCACGAGACTCCGGCGACCCGCTTCCTAGGCAAGCTGGACTACAACCTGAGCGAGAGCCATAAGTTCAGCCTTCGCTATATCCATCTGAATTCTTTCACGGACGTACTCGCCTCCGGATCGACCTCGCTTGGGTTCGGGAACCGGAACGGGAACACCAACGCGCTCAACTTTCAGAACTCGAATTACCAGATCAAGGAGAACATCCGCTCGCTGGTCGGCGAGTGGAACGCCACGCTCGGCAGTGACATGGCGAACAACCTGATCCTGGGATACACCTTCGCCGACGAGAGCCGCGCATCACGTGGGCAGTTCTTCCCCTACGTGGACATTCTGGAGGCGGGGGCGACGTACACCTCGTTCGGGTTCGAGGCCTTCACCCCGAACAACGAGCTCCGCTACGGGCAGTACCAGTTCCAGAACAACTTCACGAAGTTCGGCGTCGCCCACACGTTGACCTTCGGCGTGAGCGCGGAGCGGTACGAGTCGGAGAACGTGTTCTTCCCGGGCTCGCAGAGCGTCTACGTCTATAACTCGCTCCAGGACTTCTACAGGGACGTCAACGACTTCCGCGCGAATCCGAACCGGACGGTTTCGCCGGTGACGCTTCGCCGGTTCCAGGTCCGGTACTCGAACATCCCCGGCCAGGAGAAGCCGGTTCAGCCGCTCGAGGTTCTCTACGGCGGGATCTATGGGCAGGACGAGTGGCAGGTGAACGACGATCTGCGGTTGACGCTGGGGATGCGCGTGGACGCGCCCTTCTTCGGCAAGACCGGCTTGCGGAACGAGCAGGTGGAAGGGCTCTCCTTCCGGGACGAGGATGGAAACTCGGTCCGCTATCAGACGGACAAGCTCCCGGCCGCCAATCCCCTCCTTTCGCCACGAATCGGTGTGAACTGGGACGTGCGCGGCGACCGCACCACACAGGTGCGCGGGGGAACGGGGATCTTCACCGGCCGTCCCGCTTACGTCTGGATCTCGAACCAGATCGGCGAGAACGGCATCCTTACCGGATTCGAGCAGCTCGAGAACACGCGGAATCGGCCGTTCAACCCCGATCCGAACCGCTACAAGCCGACGAGCGTGACGG
Source organism: Gemmatimonadota bacterium (assembly GCA_019348265.1). Lineage (GTDB taxonomy): Bacteria > Gemmatimonadota > Gemmatimonadetes > Longimicrobiales > Longimicrobiaceae > JAHWJV01. Next base: position 2,007 of record JAHWJV010000261.1, on the reverse strand, counting down.
GCGCTCCGGCTCGGAGCTACGGGCTCGCCTTCACGGATACGGACTTCCGCTTCCCGCAGGTGTGGCGCAGCAACCTCGCGATCGATCAGCAGCTCCCCTTCGGCCTCGTAGGCACGGGTGAGTTCCTGTACGGGCGCGACGTCAACGGCGTGTACTACATCAACGCCAACCTGAACGAGGCCAACTCCAGCTTCTCTGGCCCGGACAACCGTCCTCGCTGGAGCGGCAGCAACCGGATCAACAGCAATATCACCAGCGCCATCGTCCTCAAGAATCAGAACGAGGGCTACTCCTGGCACGCGTCCGCTTCCGTGCAGAAGCAGTTCCGGGGCGGGCTGTTCGTGAAGGGCGGGTACAGCGTTGGCGACGCCTACAACACCATCGATCCAGGGAGCATCGCCTTCGGCTCCTGGTCCGGGAACCCGATCTCGGGCGACCCGAATAATCCCGGGGTGTCGCGATCCTCGTTCGCTGCGGGTCGTCGGGCTTTTGGGACACTGTCTTACCGCAAGGAGTACTTCCGGTTCGGTGCCACCACCGTCTCGCTCTTCGGTGAGGCGATCACCGGAGGGTTTGCGAGCTACACCTATTCCGGAGACCTGAACGGTGATGGCGGGTTCCGCAACGACCTCCTCTACGTTCCGAAGGATGCGAGTGAGATGAACTTCCAGCCGTTCACCGTCCGGGGGCGAACCTTCACCCGACAGGAGCAGGAGGCGGCGTTCGAGGAGTTCATCCAGCGCGACCCCTACCTCCGGTCACGTCGAGGGCAGTACGCCGAGCGGAACGGAGCACGGCTCCCTATGGACTTCCAGCTCGACGCGAGCTTCACGCAGGAGATCTTCAGGAGCATCGCGGGGCGGCGGAACGGGCTCGAGTTCCGCGCCGACGTCATCAACGCCGGGAACTACATCAATGAGGACTGGGGCGTCGGGCGGCGCTTCGTCTCCGTCGAGCCGCTGACCGTTCCGTCTTCCCGAGACGGCGGGCCGGCCGACGCGCAGGGGCGGGCACAGTACCGTATGGCCACCGCGGGCAACGAGCTCATCACCTCGACGGCCGAGGCGTACACGCAGGCCACGGCCGGCCTGCGCGACGTGTACAGCATTCAATTCAGCCTGCGGTATACGTTCCGGTAAGATCGTCCACGCACCGAGAAGCCGCCTCCTCTCCGGGAGGCGGCTTCTTTTTTTCCCCACCTTATCTCCGGCCGCTATGAAACCGTTCGTGATCGGGATCGCCGGTGGGACCGGATCTGGAAAATCCACCGTGGCGCGTCGACTCTACGAGTCGCTCCACCTGGACTCGGCCGTCTTCCTCGACCACGACTCGTACTACCGCGACCTCGACCAGCTTCCGCTCGAGGAGCGTAAAAAGGTCAACTTCGACCATCCCGACTCGCTGGACAACGAGCTGCTCGTGCAGCAACTGCAGGCGCTGATCGAGCGCCGGCCGATCGACAAGCCGGTGTACGACTTCGCCGCGCATACCCGTGCCCGCGAAACGGCACGCGTCGAACCTCGGGACGTGATCCTCGTGGAGGGGATCCTGCTCTTCGTGCAGGAGTCGCTGCGCGAGCTGTTCGACCTGAAGATCTTCGTCGACACGGACGCGGACGTGCGCTTCATCCGGCGCCTGGCCCGAGATCTGGAGCTGCGCGGCCGGACCATCGACTCGGTCATCGACCAGTATCTCACGACCGTCAGGCCGATGCACTTCGAGTTCGTGGAGCCGTCGAAGCGCTGGGCGGACATCATCCTCCCGCGCGGCGGTCAGAACCTCGCCGGCATCGATGTAATCGCCGCGCGTATCCGGGAGCGACTCGGGGCAGGAGTGAGCCCGGGCGGCGCGGCCCGGGAGGCGTGAAGGTCAGCGAACGACCTTCGGCGCCTCGATCTCCCGGATCTCCTGCTTCATCCGCTCGATCAGTGCCTGCTTCTCGTCCCAGGGGAGGAAGGCGCTCGCGAAGCCCATCAGAGCAAGATCCACCAGCTCGGGCCAGGTGAA
>JAHWJV010000260.1 GCA_019348265.1 Gemmatimonadota bacterium | reverse complement strand
CTCGTCCGCGTTGAACGGCTTGGAGATGTAGTCGTACGCACCGAGACGCATCGCCTCGATGGCGGTTTCGAGCGACCCGTAGGCGCTCATCACGATGATCAGCGCCTCGCCGCCGCCCGCCTGATACCGCTCCACGAAGCCGAGCCCGTCCAGGCGCGGCATGCGGACATCGCACAGGATGATCTGCGGGGGGTCGGCGAGGGCGATGCGAAGCCCCTCCTCGCCGTCGTCAGCGGTCCGCACCTCATATCCCTCGTCCTTCAGGATGATCTCGAGCGTGTGGCGGAGGCCGGGCTCGTCATCGATCACTAGGATGGGTCCGCCGCTCATGTGACGCTGTCGGGTACGGGAAGATAGAGGTTGAAAGTCGCTCCGCCGCCCGTTGTGGACGAGGCCTCGACGCGGCCACCGAGCTCCGCGATGGTGGTGGCCACGATCGCAAGGCCGAGCCCGGTGCCCTCCCCCGGAGCCTTGGTCGAGAAGAACGGCTCGAACACGGATTCGATCGCGTCCGGCGGGATCCCCGGACCGGTGTCGTTGACGATGACGCGGATCACCTCCCGGTTCTCTTCCAGGCCGTGGGGGTCGCGGACCGAGCCGAAGCGGAGACGCCGCAGGTGCGAGTAGTCGATCCCGGGCGGGTCGTCGGCGCGGCGAGCCGGAACGGGACGGTCCGACGTGTAGCGCTCCACCCGCGTCACGACCGTCAGCTTCCCCTGCCCGCCCATGGCCGAGACCGCGTTGGAGAAGAGGTTGACGAAAACCTGGTCGATCCGGTTCGGCACCCCCTCGATCCCCGGTACCGCCGGCGCGAGGTCGAGCTTGAGCTCCACGTCACCCAGTCGCCCCTGCACCCGAAGCAGATCGATGATCCGGCGGATGGAGTCGTTCACATCCACCATCTCACGCGGCGCATAGCCTGGCCGTGCGTAGTCCAGCAGCCCTCGAACGATCTGGTCGATGCGGCGCGCCTCTCGGTCGATGCCGTCCAGCACCGCCGGGTCCCCGCCGCGCTTTCTCAGGATGGAATGGTACCCGATGATCGCGCTGAGCGGGTTGCCGATCTCGTGCGCCACGCCCGCGGCCAGGCGGCCGAGGGAGGCCATCTTCTCCACCTGGATCAGCTCGCGCTGGGTGTCACCCAGTCGGCGGTTCGTCTCGTCGAGCGAGCGGACGTTCTCGGCGAGCCGCGCCTGGTTCTGCAGCAGCTGGTCGGTGAGCCGGTTGAAGGTCTCCGACAGGGTGGCGATCTCCCGCGTCTCGCCGGGCGGGAGGCGCCGCTCGTAATCACCCTGCGCGATCGCCTCCGCGACGGCGCTCGCTTCTGCGAGGGGGCGGAGCACGAGGCGGTGGATCAGAAATGCCCCGAGCGCGAGGAATATGGCGAGGTCGATGACGACCAGCAGCACCAGGATCGCGGTGGACCGGCCGGGCGAAACGGACGAGAACCGTAGCACGCTCGCCGCCCCGAGCGCCAGCAGCAGGGCGGCGGCGGAAAGGACGGCGAGGTTGAAGAGGAGCTCCCAGCGGAGGGAGCCACCGGCCTCCCGGTGCTCCCGCGCGGGCTCGCCCGGGCTAGGCAAGCGAGCGACGGATCGTTCGGCCGCTCAGGGAAGCTCCGCCTCGGGTGATTCGAGGAGCGGGGCAACGCGGCTGGCGGTACGCGAAACCGGCCGCTTGCGAACGCCGTTGAAGGTAGCCTTCTCGACCTCGTGCCACACGCGATCGACCACCGTCCCGATCGGCTCCGAACACTGGATCAGCCCTTCGGCGTTCACCTTTTCCATTGCCCTCCGGAGCGCGTGCTTGCTGATCGGCTTGTTCATGGTCCCTCCTCGTCAGAGTTGCTGCTCTTCGGCAGGACCCACCCTGCCGTTCGGCCGTCTATACGCCGCGATGCCGCGATCTCTCGCGGTCCGCTGCATCGTCGGTTGCGGGGCGAGCGTCGGTCCCGCACGAGGGGTGCCATGCCGGTCGAGTCAGGACCCCTGGCTGGACCCTCTGGCCCGCGGGCGACTCGATTCGAGGAGCCCGGCGGTGACCCCGATCACCTCGCGCCCGCTCTGATCGCGAAAGACCACCGCCGCCCCATTGTCCAGGCGAACGACCCAAACCGCATCTCCGGGCCGCAGGCGCCTGGCGAGTCGCTCACCCGAGTACACCTCGGTAGGGGAGACGACGTAATTCAGCTCCGGGGCCGGCGGCGTCACGTACGTGCCGCGCGGCTTCGGGTAGAGAATCTTCCCGGCCACGACCATGATCACCAGCAGAACGACGAAGGCGATCAGCGGCCCGAGTACGATGATGCCGCGACGGTCGCGAAGCCGCGCAAGGTGCGTCGGCACGGCGGAGCGTGAAACCTCGGAGTGCCAACCAGCGAGCATGCGGAGAGCCCCCAACGGGAAGCGAAAAAGGTGGTCACGACTGGCGGCCGACACCCTCTCCGAAAGATATCCGGCGCGCCAGGCGGAGGGCAACCGCATCCTGCGCAGCGGCTGGGTCTGGAGCCGACGCCGTGTCGCAGCCCGGAGGGCCGTAACCGTTGAAGCTAAGACGGACCCGTTACCGGCAGCAGCGGCAGCTCACTGCTACCTCCGATCACCCGCGGGCCGTCGCGCCGCTACGGAGCGGGCGTCGCGGTGACAACCGGTGGCCGAGGCCGGTATACTCGACTACCGTTTCCGTCGCTTTCAAACGTGCCTACTTCACGGCGGAGCGCAATCGCGGGTGCCTGAAGGTGTACGCCAGCCCCACGAGGCCAAGCTGTAGCAGGGCGCCCGGAGCCAGCGTCGGCGTGGCTCCACGGAGGGACTCCCAGACCAGGCCCAGGCCGCCGAGCGACGAGTTCCGCTCCAGCTCGAACTCCATGTTCCCTTTGAAGTGGAGGATGAGGCCGAGCAGGCCGGCCGCCACGAACCCCACCATCAGGCCGCGGAAGACACGCAGGCGAATGGGACTGGGCTCCAGCGCGACCGAGGCGGCGCTGGCGAGCCCCGGTAGCAGGCAGAGGAACGGAATCCACTGCGTGAGCGACCCGGTATGATCGAGCAGGTAGAGCTCCGCGAGCAGCCCCAGCGTGCCGACATGAACCAGCGCGAGCAGGATGCGTCGGAGGGTCCCGCCCGTCCCTTCCGGCCTCTCCTCGGCGTCCGGTGCCGTGGCGCTGATCATCGGGCGGCCACGCACCCCGGACCTCGCCGCTGGAGTCCCATCCGACTGCTCGCGGTCGTCCGCGCGAGCGAGCGTTCCTCCTTCATGGCCCCCTACTCGCTTCTGAGCACGACCGGCTCGCTTTCGTTGCCGGTCCGGCCCACCGCGGTGATGACGATCGGGTCCGCTGTCCCGGTCAGAGTCAGCTCGCGTTTCCAGCCGGGCACGACCTCCGAGCGCCAACCCTGCGGTGAGCGCGAGCGAACGGTCCACAGGAACACCTCCTCCGCTCCGCCCGGCGCCACCGCAATCGTAATCCGTCCGGGGGTCGTGAGCTGGATCGCGGCCCGCGGACGAGGGGGAGCGACGGTGCTCAGCCACGGGGATGCAGGCACCAGCGCCGCGCCGTTGTAGGGCGCGCGCGATAGGCTTTCGTACAGCCCATTACGCGTGGACATGAGGCTCCGCATGCGGAAGAAGACGTTCCCGCTTGCGCCGGGGTTCTGACGCGTCACGTCCACCTGGTTGACGATCTCACTGGCCGGCCATCTACCCTCCGACACGCGATCGCTGAAGCTGCCGGGCCAGATGTGCCGTCCGCGCGAGTTCTGCCCCACCCACCAGTCGAGCAGGACGGGGAAAGCCTGCGGGCGCTGGTTCACCGGCCAGTACAGCTGGGGAACGAAGTAGTCGAGCCAGCCGTTGTTCAGCCACTTCCGTGCGTCGGCGTAAATCTCCTCGTACGCGTCGAGGCCCTGGATCTGAGCCGGGTAGCCGGGCCTCCAGATGCCGAACGGGCTGATGCCGAACTTGACGTGCGGGCGCACGCCCTTGAGCTCACCGTACAGCCGCTCCACGAACCGGTCTACGTTCGAGCGGCGCCAGTCGCTACGGCCCAGCGTACCGCCGCTGCGGCGATAGCGCTCGTAGTTCTCGTCGTCCGGAAAGGGGATCGTCCTGCCGCCGGAGTCGTTCACGCGGTACGGGTAGAAGTAGTCGTCGATGTGGATGCCGTCGACGTCGTAGCGGCGCGCCACGTCCAGGATCACCTTGATCGCCTGGTCGTGCACGGCGGGCTCGCTCGGCTCCATCCAGAGGTAGGAGCCGTAGCGGCGCACGAGCCCGGGATGGACGCGCGTGAAGTGGTCGGGCGATGCGCTCCCCCTGGCGGTGGGATCGCGGGCCCGGAAGGGGTTGAACCAGGCGTGCAGCTCGAGGCCGCGGCGTTGGGCCTCGCGAACCGCGAAATCCAGCGGGTCGTAATGGGGACTCGGCGCCCGCCCCCTCTGGCCGTTCAGGTACTCGGACCAGGGCTCGTAGGGCGAGGCGTATAGCGCGTCCCCGGCGGGACGCACCTGCAGGATCACCGCGTTGAGCCCGAGGCTGACCGCGCGGGCCAGCATTACGAGGAGCTCGGCGCGCTGTACCTCGGGCGGAAGCCCGGGCCGCGACGGCCAGTCCATGTTGCCGACCGCGGCGATCCACACGCCGCGGAACTCTCGCTGGATCTCCGGGACGTCCGCAGGTACGGCGTGCGGAGTCGGGAGTGTCTCCCCCAGGATGGCGACGGCGCCGGTGTCCAGGGCGGAAGCCGGCAACGAGATCAGCCTGGCGGGCGTCTGGCCGCAGCCGCCGCTCACCGTGAGGGCGGCGGCGAGCAGGGTTATCCGGGCGCGGCGTACCGCGGTGGTGATCTTGATCCCTCTCACGTCTCTGGCTCTGGCTGCATGGTCAGGGGCGCAGAGGGGCGGCCGCGCGGATGGCAGCCGCCCGCCTTTTTTCTACTGGTGTGGTACACCGGGGGGTGGGAGAATAGTTTCGTCGCGCCGTCGACGCGATACCCCAGCCCAACAGATACGGGGTACAGATGGTATAATGAAGCGAGCGGGGTCCTCTACTCTCCGCCCGCCCGCCCGTAGTGCATCACACTCACAAACGCTCCACGTGCGCTGAGGCACCGATGAAACAAGCGGCTTTGCGACGGCCCCCCATCCTGGCGCTGACCGGTGGCGCGCTCGCCCTCGCGCTCCTCCTCCCCGCCGGCACGGCGGCGCAGTTCGGCGGAGGCGGCTTCGGCGGGCGCGGCGGCGGACGAGGCGTGCAGCCGGGCTCGCCGGGCGCGCGGCTCACCCCGTCGGAGGTCCGGTCGTACCCGGCCAGCACCCCGCTGTACGACACCGCCGCGCTCCGCACCATCTTCATCACCTTCGAGAGTCCGGACTGGGAGCGGGAGCTGAGCGCGTTCTACGGGACCGACGTCGAGGTGCCGGCAACCGTGAT
>JAHWJV010000025.1 GCA_019348265.1 Gemmatimonadota bacterium | reverse complement strand
GGCGATGAAACCGACGATGATCGACACCCCTCTCACCGCCAGAGCGGGACCGCTACCCGGCGCCAGGGCCTCGGCCACTCCCCACAGCACGGCGCTCGTGAGGGAGCCGAAGATCATTACGCCGAGCTGGATCTCGAAAAAGCTGGCGTTGCGTGAGAAGCCCGGTGGACGGATGCCGGCCCGCCAGGCGGAGACGAAGGCGACGACCATGGGGCCGAAGAAGAGCAGCCCACCCACGACGATCGCGAGCGCCACCACCGAACCCACGATCAGGCGGATGTTGGTCCGCGCCCAATCCGTGAACTCGATCGCGCGTGCCGCGAACTGGTCGTCGGACCCGGCGGTGACGGATGGCTTCTTTCGCGAGGCGGCGGGTTGCGGCGCGGCCATAATGGTCAAATGGTACGGCTGGAGATGGAAACCCGGGACGGGTAGAAACGGCAAATTTAACCGCCCCGGAGTTTTCCCGTCAACCGGATGGGATCAGGACGCGGGTACCGTGCACCCGCCGCCGAACCCCGCCGCCGAGAAGGTCGTCGCCAGTGAGCCGCTCAGCGCCTCCCGCGCGACCTCCACCTTGACCGTGTTCGTCCCCGCGCGCTTGGGGGAGCAGTATTCCAGCAGGTAGTAGCTGTTCGCCTCCGCCCGGATGCTGGCGCCCACCGCGCTGAACGCGCCGGAGAGCTCCGTCACCCCGCGTGCGGAAACGAACCCGTCGATCCCGATCGCCCGCAGCGACGATTCGCGAATCTCGCTGCCCAGGCCGATCGTGTAGACGGAAACGTCCGCCTTGTTCTTCGCCACCGCGTTCAGCGCTTCCTGGTCGGTACGGCGGGCCGCCCGGTCGGTGCCATCGGTGAAGATCACGACCGCGTTGCTGGAGATTAGGCCTCTGCGCTTGTCCTCAGCCGACTTGTCGGCGGCGAGGGCGACGGCGTTGATCACCGCGCCGTTCAGGTTGGTCGACACGTCCTTGCTCAGCCCCGGCGCGATCTTGTCGATCGCGGCCAGCAGCGCCGTCCGGTTGTTGGAGAAGCCGCTCAGCTGGTGCAGCTCCGCCGCCCCGTCGAACCACCAGATCCCGGCATCGGCGTCGCTCCCGCCGGACGCCGGCAGCGTCGCCGTGATGAAGGAGCGCGCGGCGTCCTTCAACGCAGGCAGGCTGCCGGCGTTGAGCACGCTGCCACTCAGGTCCAGCACCAGCACCGCACGCGAGACGAATTTCCCGGGCTTCGGAACGATCGCACGCGCCGCCTCGAAGCGCGAGATCGGCTCGTCATTCTCGTAGATCGTGAAATCCTCGACCGTTAGCCCCGGAACCGGCTTACCGGCCGAGGTGGTCACCTGGAACAGCATGGATACGTTCGCCGGTTTTCTCACCTCCCGTGACGCCAGCCGGACGGCCAGCCCACGGTCATCCGTTACGGTGCGGGGCTCGGTCGGACCGCCGTCGCATGCGGCGACCGCGGCAATGACTAGGGCGAGTGAAAAGACGTATCTCATGGCTCCTCGATCGAAACGGGTGCTGGCAGACGCGACGAGCGGCTATCTGCGGTGGCCGCTCCGCTTCTACCCACCCGGGGCGAAAAAGATGCACCTGATCCGCATACAGGTTAACGGCTACGGGGGCCCCACCATCTCGCTGGTGAGGCCCCCGATGCGGTGGAACGACCGCCCCTCGGTGGCGGACTTTTCCACCTTCGCCTTCCCAACCACGGCTTGCCGGCCTGACGCTGCTCTCCCGCCATACCTCCAGGCCCTGGCGGCGGCCCCGCGCCTGATATGCCGTCCACGAACTCCTGTGGCGTCAGCCGGACAGCCATCTGCATCTGTCTGCGCGCCAACAACTGACGGGGCTGTTGGTGCAGGAGCGCCCCCAGCGACCGTCGCCCGCGTCCGGAGGGACGCGTCCGGTCGGAGCAAACCTTCCTCCGCCTGCCGCGAGGAGCCCACCCGCACGTGGAAGACGGGACCTAAGTCCATATTCTCAGAGTTATGCACCGAGTTTTCCACAAACAGCAGACGCGGCTCGCACGGAACTCACCCCGCGGCAACATGCCGGGAACGCGCCCGGAGGCGTGCCACGCCCGGGCGGCGGAGCCAGCGCTGTGCGGCTACTCGGCTGAGCCGCTCATGCTTCGGGCGGCGGTGCCGCGTCTCGCGGCTGCGCTCGACCTCGGCGTGGAGGCGCTGCACGGCCTCACGCACGTCGGCGATCAGGGTCATTCGCGCCGGCATCAGGAGCGACGCCAGCAGAGCACGCGCGATTCGCATCGGTCTTCAGGTGAGGGACATGTCAAGGAACGCACGCCACGGCCGCACGTCGTGCACCTGTGAGCTACGACGATTCGAACAGAGGGTAGGTCACTCCGCGCTCGAACAGCGCGACCGATGCCTAACGCTTTGTTCGAGCTGGAGATAGAACGAGAGCGACCAGCGTGGACTCGTGCACGATGGGGCGGGAGGTCTGCTGTTTCACAGGACGTGCAGCTGCAGAGACGCAGCGTTGCTCGCCGCAAAAGCCGGCGGGGTCTGTCGATTTGCAAGTGCCGGGGTGGCCATACCGATCGTCACCATCCCGGATGGTCTCGACCGCGCAACAGCGGTCGATGGGGCGGATACACGAGCTGACCTGAGTCTGGTGACGCATACCCCCGCCGCGCGTCTTGCGCCGGAGGTAGGGCATGCGTCTTTTCACATCCTTCCGCGCCCCCTGTCCACCCGCTACCGCTCCCCTTTCGAGCCCGACCAGGTGCCCTCATCCACACCGTACCTCCTGCTCGTTGCCCTGCTCGCGATCGCGGTGCTGGTGGTCCTGGTCACGGGTCGGAAATGGAACCCGTTCATCGCGCTGCTGGCGGCCTCGATCGTCGTGGGATCGTGCGTGCAGATGGGGCCGGTCGGGGCGCTGACCAGCTTTCAGCAAGGCCTGGGGGATACGCTGGGCGGTATCGCGGCGATCATCGCGCTGGGCGCGATGTTCGGCAAGCTGCTGTCGGAGTCCGGCGGTGCGCAGGTGCTGGCGCGCAGAGGCATCGAGTACTTCGGCCCACAACGAGCCGTTCTGTGCATCTCCCTGCTCGCGACGGTGATCGGGGTGGTGACCTGGTTCGCCGTCGGACTGCTCCTCCTGCTGCCCGTGATGCTCACCATCGCCCGCGAGTCGCGCCGCCCGGTGATGCTCCTGGCGATCCCCATGCTGGCGTTCCTCTCGACGATGCACGGGCTCACCCCGCCGCACCCCGGCCCGGTCGTAGCCATCAACGCCCTCGAGGCCGAGGTCGGGCTGACCCTGCTCCTGGCGCTCGCCGTCGGCATTCCTACCGCCATCGTCGCCGGCCCGCTCTTCGCGCGTTGCATCGTGCCGCGCCTTCCCGAAACCACGGGTAACTCGATCATCGCTCCAGCGGTCGGGCGCGACGCCGCCCCCGGCTTCGGCAGCACACTGTTCGTCGTCGCCCTGCCTGTCGCCCTGTTGCTGCTCTCGACGTTCACTGGCTTGATCCTCGCGCCCGGGAGCCGCGCGTCCTCTACCCTGCTCTTCCTTGGCCACCCGGTGGTCGCCCTTTCCGTCGCGGTGCTGCTGGCGGCGGCGGTGTTCGCCCGAGCATCTGGTTTCAGCCGGGCTGAGGTCCTGAGCTTTTCGGAGCAGAGTGTGGCCGCCATCGGAATGGTGCTGCTCGTGGTCGGCGGAGGCGGCGGCTTCGCGCGGGTACTTCGCGACGCCGGAATCGCGGGCGCCATGGGCGACATGGCGACCATGATGAGCCTTCCGCCGCTGGTCTACGGCTGGCTGGTCGCCGCTTTCATCCGCGTCGCCACCGGGTCCGCGACCGTGGGGATTACCGCCGCGTCGGGTCTGCTCGCCCCGATCGTGGCGACGGACCCCGCGATCAGCCGCGAACTACTCGTGCTCGCGATGGGATTCGGCTCGCTCTTCCTATCGCACCTGAACGACGGCGGCTTCTGGATCGTCAAGGAGATTCTCGGGCTCTCCGTGAAGGAGACGTTCAAGACCTGGACGGCTCTGGAGAGCATCATCGGGATCGTGGGGCTCGGCTTCACGCTCGCTCTCGATCTGGTCGTCTGACGTGGAGCGTCGAGAGCCGTTGATCGTCGACATTCACCTGGACCTCGCGCTGAACGCGATCGAGTGGAATCGTGATCTCACGCGTCCGCTCGCGGAGATCCGCGAGCGCGAGGCGCATCTGCGGGACAAGCCGGGGCGCGGGGGCGGGACGGTGTGCCTCCCCGAGATGCGCCGCGGCGGGGTCGGACTGTGCGTCGCGACGCAGCTCGCGCGACTCGAGCACGACGCGTACAGCCCGGTTTTCGGGTGGCGCTCCCCTGCCCAGGCCTGGGCGATGACGCAGGCTCAGCGCGCCTGGTACGAGACCATGCAGGATCTGGGGGAGATGGTATCTATCCGCAATCGCGCGGATCTGGAGACACATCTCGCCCGCTGGGGCGGCGATGCCGCGGAAGCGCCAACACTGCCAATCGGCTACGTCCTGAGCCTCGAAGGCGCGGATTCGCTGATCGGAGTCGAGCGCCTGGAGGGCGCGTACGAATATGGTCTGCGGGCGCTCGGGCCGGCGCACTACGGCCCCGGGGCCTACGCGATGGGCACCAGCAGTGAGGGGCGCTTCCCCGCGCGAGGGCTAGAGCTGCTGAACGAGGCGGACCGCCTGGGCATGATCCTGGACCTGACCCACCTCAGCGACGTTTCGTTCTGGCAGGCGCTCCAGCTCTACCGCGGGCCGGTATGGGCTAGCCATCACAATGCCCGCGCGCTCGTTCCGCATCAGCGCCAGCTCGCCGACGACATGTTCCGTGCGCTAGCGGACCGCGGTGCGGTGGTGGGCGTCGCGCTGGACGCATGGATGATGGTCCCCGGGTGGAAGCGCGGGGTGACGACGCCGCAGTCGGCGGACCTTCGACTCGAGACCCTGGTCGACCACATCGATCACTTCTGCCAGCTCGCCGGCAACGCCCGGCATGTGGCGATCGGGTCCGACCTGGACGGGGCGTTCGGGATCGAGCAAACGCCTCGAGACGTGCAGTCGATCGCGGACCTTCGGAAGCTCCCGCCGCTGCTTCGCCGGCGGGGGTACACGGAGGACGACGTCACCGCGATCATGCACGGCAACGTCGTGGGTTTCCTGCGGAGGGCGCTACCGTGATCAACGCCGGTGGGCTGCACAGTTCGTGAGCCGGGGCTCCCCGAGACATCCGGAGTGCAGAAGCTGAACGGAAGAAATAGGCCCCCTCGCGCCAGGATGGCCCGGTCCTTCCGGCCTGGGAGCATCAACGTTGCCCGCAGACGCCGGGAAGGATCGTCCCGTCTCCCGAGACGTTAGAAATTTCGAATGTAGCCCCGGCGAGCGATGCGTCGCGCGTACGATATTCGACCTTTTCCGCGGCAGAGAGGGACTCCAGGAATGCCTGCTCCGCTGAGTCCACCAGTCGTCCACCCTCCTCGTCCCCATAGGCGTCATAGAGCCGCGAACCCTCGCAGATAACATTCTGCATCGCCGCATGCGGATCAGGCGCGGTGAGAAACGCCCGGTACAGGGCGAAGAGCGGGCGCGCCGCGGAGGGGATTGCTGCGGAAGCCGATGCTGAGCCGGGTGACTGCGGCCGGCAGGCGACGAAAAGCAGGACGAGTATGATCCCCTTCAGACCAGGGATGGCCCTGCGCAGCAGGCGCTCGGACGATCTCACCACGGGCATGGCTGCTCCATGAGGGGGTGAAGGCCGCGAAGCCTACCTGAAACAAAAGCGGCTGCACTGCCAAAAAACAAGCAGTACAGCCGCTCCGTGTCAGGTGCCCCCGGCGGGACTCGAACCCACCACCTCAGGATTAGGAATCCTGCGCTCTATCCGGATGAGCTACGAGGGCAAGCCAGCGCTGGCCGGCGGTCGGAAAGATAGTGATGGCCCGGAGCCGAGTCCATCCCCGCCGCCGGTGCGCGTCACCCCTCCTCGCGCTTCGGGTCCTTCGAGGCACGTGCCGCCTCCAGCCCCAGTGCGTATCCCGCGATGAGCAGTTGCAGGGGATCGTTGGTCCCCGCGAGCAGGTCGGCCGGGGTGCGCCCACGCAGCGACTGCGCGATGCGCTCCAGGCGGGTGGCGACGTCCTCCAGCGCGGGCGACCGCTGATCGACGAGCTGCCCGAGTGCCGGCCCAGGAGCGGGAAGCTCTTCCCCCGCGGCTACCTCGGCCAGCGCCACCGGCTCATCCTCCTGCTGAGCCCCGGGAGCTACTGTCTCGCCTGCCTCGGCGGAAGCGGTGTCGTCGAAGCCGTATTCCCACTCCGGCGGTGCGATGAGCTCCTCACCGACCAGCGGCTCCTGCCCCGGCTCCGCGACTTCGGCCAGCGGCTCCAGTGCGTCCTCGGCCATGGGCGTGTCCACCGACGATTCGAAATCGAGCCACTCGGCCTCGTCACCCAGCGTCAGCTCTTCCGCCTCGTAGAGGAACGACGAGAAGTCGCCGACCGGCGCAGGCGCGTCGGGAGCTTCCACGTTAGGCGCGGGTGCCGAGGAGGCCGAGGCCGGCGGTGTTTCCGCCCACAGCGGAGCTTCCGACGCGGGCGCCGCAGGTTCGTCGTCCCAAAGGGGCGCGTCCAGAACCGCCCAGGGCAGCTCCTCCGGGGCCGCGTCACCGGCGCTCGCCGGCTGCTCCGCGGTCTCTGCGAAGGCGACTGGCGGCGGCGGCTCAGCCGCCCTCCTCCCTGCTGAGAACGGGCCGAGTGAGCGCTCGGCCGGCGCGCGGGTCGCCGCGGCATCGCCCGAGCGCGGCGGCACGGCGGGGCGCAGCAGGGAGAACCCGGAGGCGGGGATGGCGGGTGGATCAGAGTGGGACCGGTCCATGGAGTGCTCCGATGGATTACGCGTGGGAGTAGGAGTCGGGTGCGGCGGCTACGGCGAGCTGGTGCGCTGGTCGTCCCAACCGAAACGGCCGAGCAGAGGGACGAAGGTGCAGTCGAGTACCTCCTCGTACTGCATCCCCGCCTCGGTGCGTTTCACGAGCATGAGCCGCTGCGCGTCGAGCCCGCCCACCGGGATCAGCATGCGGCCGCCCATGCCGAGCTGCGCTACGAGCGGCTCGGGAATCTCCGGACCGCCGGCGGCGACCAGGATCGCGTCGTACGGCGCGTACCGGCTCCACCCGATGGTGCCGTCGCCGATCAGGATGGCGACGTTGGAGATGCGAAGCCGCTCCAGCGTCTCGCGGGCGCGCACGCCGAGCTCCCGGATCCGTTCGATGGAGTAGACCCGATCGACCAGCTGCGCGAGCACGGCGGTCTGGAATCCGGATCCGGTGCCGACCTCGAGCACCTTGTCGTTCGCGCTCAGCTGCAGGATCTGCATGTAGAGGGCCTGCAGCGACGGCTGGGACGCCGTCTGCGCAAAGCCGATCGGGACCGGCGCATCCTCATACGCGCGGTGCCGCACCGCCTCCGGAAGGAACTCGTGCCGGGCGACGAGGTCGAAGGCCCGCAGGACCTCGAGGTCGTTGATCCCGCGTTCCTGCAGCCGCTCGATGAGCAGCCGGCGCTGAGCGACATATCGGTCGCTCACGCGTGGAGCTCCCACTGCTCGACCTGCGCGAGGAGCTTGTGGTTGGTGAGGTCGAGATGGAGCGGCGTCACGGAAATGTAGCCCTCGTCGACCGCCTGGAAGTCGGTACCCTCGTCCGCCGTCCAGCTCACCGCCCCGCCGCCGATCCAGAAGTACTCACGCCCACTCGGGTCGCGGGCTCTGGAGATCGAGTCGCTGTACACTCGTCGGCCGAGACGGGTGACGCGCACTCCGCGTACCTCCAGCGGGTCGATCGCGGGAAGGTTCACGTTCAGCAGAGTATCGTCCGGCAGGGCACCCGGCCTGATCAGTTGCGGGACGAGCCGGGCCAGCAGCGGGGCGTACGCCGAGATCGCGGCGGGGTCGCGGCCTACGTAGGAGAAGGCGATCGCCGGGATGCCCAGGATCGTCGCCTCCATCGCGCCCGCGACCGTGCCGGAATAGAGCACGTCCTCGCCCATGTTGGCGCCATGGTTGATACCGGAGAGCACCACGTCCGGCCTCGACCCGAGAAGCTCGCCGACCGCGAGGGCGACGCAGTCCGTCGGGGTCCCGTCGATCGCCTGCACGCATTCCTCGATCGGGTGAGCGCGGAGCGGGTGGTGCATCGTCAACGAATGGCTCGTCGCGCTCTGCTCCCGGTCCGGAGCCACCACCTGCACGGTGCCGAGCTGCCGCGCCACCTCGGCCAGCGTGCGGAGCCCCACGGCCCGGTAGCCGTCGTCATTGGTACAGAGGATTAGCATCCAGTCGGACGAGGCGAAACGGCGCAACGGAGATGGACCGCGAGATAGAGGGGCCGCCGACCTGGTCTGCGGCCCCCACCCTGACGCAAATCCGGCTGTCTACTGAGGTTCCGAATGTACCCGCTGCCGGGTTGACGGTCAACGGGCCATCGGGTCGAGCAGCTCCAGAACGGCCTCCAACTCCCCGCGGAGCGAGCGAAGAAAGGAGAGCTCCAGGGCTCGCGAGGAGTGCTGGGTGGTGGTTCCCTCCGCGTCCAGCTCCTCCAGCCGCCGGCGGGCTCCCTCGATGGTGTAGCGCTCGTCGTGGACGAGGCGCCGGATCAGGGCGATCAGCTCGAGCTCGTCGGCCTGGTAGACCCGGTTACCGGCGCGATTCTTCGTCGGCGAGAGCCCCGGGAACTGCGTCTCCCAGTACCGCAGGACGTGCGGTTTGAGGTCGAGCATCTCGCAGACCTCGCCGATCGAGTAGAAGGTGCGGCGGCGCGTCCTGCGGTAGCGCAGGTGCGAGTCGCTGCCCCGCGCTGCAGGGCCAGTCGGCCCCTCCGGGAGCTGTGTGGTCTCCGGCCTGCGCGGCGGTCTCGCCATCGCTATCTCCACTGCTCCGGCTTCGGGGAGCGGAGCATCAGGTTCTCCACGGCCTCCCTCGCGCTTCGCCCCTCGTAGAGCAGTGCGTAAACCTCCTCGACGATCGGCATCTCGACCCCGGCGCGCAACGCCAGCGCCCGAGCGGCGTGTGCCGTCTTCACCCCCTCCGCGACCATCGTCATCCCCGCCAGGATCTCCTCGATGCTGCGGCCACGGCCCAGCTCCACGCCGACCGAACGGTTGCGGCTGAGCGCGCCGGTGCAGGTCAGGATCAGGTCGCCCATTCCCGCGAGCCCCGAAAAGGTGATCGGGTCCGCCCCCAGGGCGACGCCGAGCCTGGTGATCTCCGCGAGCCCGCGAGTGATCAGCGCCGCCTGCGTATTGTGCCCGAACCCGAGCCCGTGCACCGTTCCCGAGGCGATCGCTATGACGTTCTTCAGGGCTCCGCCGAGCTCGACCCCCAGAACGTCCGGGTTGGTGTACACCCGGAAGTAGTCGGTCTGGAAGAGGTCCTGCGCCGCTACGGCTGCGTCCGCGTCCCGGGACGCGATCGTCACGGCCGTCGGCTGCCCGAGGCCCACCTCCAGTGCGAAGCTCGGACCGGAGAGGAAGGTGGCGCACTCGCCGACGCCGCCGGGGAGGACCTCGTCCAGCACCGCGTCCATCGTCTTCAGCGTGTCGAACTCGATTCCCTTGGAGGCGCTGATCAACAGCACGTCCTTCGACAGGTGCGGCCGCACCTGCGCCATTACGGGGCGCACCACGTGCGACGGGCTCACCGAGACCACAGCTCCCGCACCCGCCGCCGCCTTCTCCATGCTGGTCGTGGCGCGGAGGCGCGCGTCCAGAGGAACGTCGGACAGGTAGCGCGGGTTGCGGTGCTCGCGCTCGACCGCCTCCGCCACGTCCGCCTCGAACGACCAGAGAACGGTGTCGATCCCCTTCTTGGCGAGCAGGTTCCCCAGCGCCGTGCCCCAGCTACCCGCGCCGATCACGGCCACATGCCCGTTGGTCATGGACCCTCCTCGCTGGCGACGGCATCCGCCGCGACGCGCGGCTTCCCGAACCGATACTCCTCCCCACGCAGAATTCGGCGGATGTTGGTGCGGTGCGCGTACACGACGAACGCACCCACCCCGATTCCCAGCAGCAGCACCGGTAGTCTCGGCTCCGTCAGCATCAGCGCGATGATCATCGTCGCGGCGGCGACGATCGAGGCGAGCGATACCATCCGCCAGATCGCCAGCACCGTGAGCCAGACCACGAACGCGGGGAGCACCGCGTAGGGGGCGAGCGCCATGAAGACGCCGGCCGCCGTCGCGACTCCCTTGCCGCCGCGGAAATTCGTGAACGCTGAGAATACGTGCCCGATGATCGCCGCGGCACCATAGGCCAGCCCCCAAGCCCAGGAGATCTCGCCGTCCCAGGCGGTGAAGAGAGCCGTCGGTAGAAAACCCTTCAGCACGTCCACCACCATGACCGGGGCCGCGATTCCTGCCCCCAGCACCCGAAAGGTGTTCGTCGCGCCCAGGTTGCCGCTTCCATGCTCCCGCAGGTCGATCCCCCGCGTCCAGCGACCCGCCAGGTAGCTGGTGGGCGTCGACCCGATGAGGTACGATGCGAGCACCAGCAGCAGCGCAGTCACGAGTCCTCCCCCCTGCGGCGCAGGTTGAGCTTCAACGGTGCGCCCAGAAAGCCCCAGGCCTTGCGGAAGCCGTTCTGGAGGTAGCGCAGATAGCTCGGCGGGAGCGCGTCCGGGATATTGGACCAGAGCACGAAGGTGGGCGGCTTCACCGCGACCTGTGTACCATAATACAGCTTGACCGGATGCCCCTGCTGGTGCGGCGGGCGGGCGTGCGCGACCAGCTCCCGGAGCACCTCGTTCACCTCATGCGTGGCCACGCGGCGGGTGCGCGCCGCCTGCACTTCGAGAACCAGATCCAGCGCCTTCTGCACCCGCTGCCCCGTCACTGCGCTGGTGAAGAGCACCGGCACCCACTCGAGGAAGGGCGCCTTCTCGTGCAGGGCCTTCTCGAAGTTGGGGGCGGTCATCGTCTCCTTCTCGACCAGGTCCCACTTGTTCGCGATGATGATCAGGCCGCATCCGGCGTCCCACGCGAGCTGGGCGATGCGGAGGTCCTGATGATGGATCGGCTCGGTCGCGTCGATCATCAGCAGGCAGACATCCGCCCTCTCGATGGCGCGCTCCGTCCGCAGGCCGCTGTAGTACTCGACGCTCTCGTGCACCCGCGCCTGGCGCCGCAGACCGGCCGTGTCCACGAAGACGAGCCGCTGCCCCTGGTACTGCATAGGCGTGTCGATCGCGTCACGGGTCGTACCCGCCACCTCCGAGACGACGACGCGCTCCTCACCCAGCAGCCGGTTGACCAGGCTGGACTTGCCGACATTGGGCACTCCCACCACGGCGACGCGTATCTCGTCCGGCTCGTCCTCCGGGTCGCTCTCCGGGAGGTGCTCGACGATGATGTCCAGAACGTCGCCGCTTCCCTTGCCGCTGAGGCTGCTCACCGGATGCGGCTCACCCAGCCCGAGGTCCCAGAAGTCGTGGTGACCGAGTGCGGTGGGCGCACCCAGGTTGTCCATCTTGTTGACGAGCAGCACCGCGGGCCGACCGGAGCGCCGGAGCCGCTCCGCGATCGCGTAATCGAGTGGGTTCGGCCCGGCGCGCCCGTCCACCAGGTGCACCACCAGGTCCGCCTCGTCGATGGCCGCGAGCACCTGCTCCCGAATCAGGCGGTCCATCATCTCGTCCGAGCCCTCGACCATCCCGCCGGTGTCCACGATGTAGAAATGCCGGCCGTTCCACTCCGCCTTGGCGAAGTGGCGGTCGCGGGTAACGCCGGGTTGGTCTTCCACGATGGCGAGGCGCTCGCCGACCACCCGATTGAAGAACGTGGACTTCCCCACGTTCGGACGGCCGACCACGGCGATGACGGGTAACTTCACGGATCAGTCTTCTCTCGGATTCGTGGGCCGCCCACGCGGCGCATGGGCGTGAAGGCGGCTCCGAACCGGGTCCGGAGCCGCCGGGGTGAACGGCGCGAGTCAGGCGAGCACGCCGCCACAGGATTGACACTGGTCGGTTCCGGGGTCGAACGCTTCGCCGCACGCGGGGCACGCGAAGGCGACCTCTCCGCCGATGTCCATGTGCTCGCGGATCACCTCGCTCGCCTCGACGTAGCACCACACCGGCACCAGGATGCGGACGATGCTGAGCTCGCCCAGGTCTACGGAAAAGACGCGGTCCCGCTGGGAGAAGGTCTGAGCGTCTATCCCCTCGGCGCGGAGATTGTCCCGGAGGAGATGCGCCTCGAACTCGCTCGTGGTGGTGTACACCTCGGCCCACCCCTCGGTGACGCGGACCGAGCGGTGCTGCTCGCACAGGAACGCGCGCTGGCTCGAATCGGTGCAAGCGTCGCAGACCGCCGTGCCGCAGACGACGCAGCGCCCGGCGGCCATCCGCTCCGGGTGCACCGGGCATGGCGACGGCTCGCGCAAAGCCCCGCACGCGGGGCAGGCGCGGCCGCCGGCATAGTCCTCCGCGCACCGCTGGCAGTGGAACACCTCCTCGTCGTTTCCGCCGCATTCAGGGCATGCGGGTGACGACCCTTCGTACTCCGTCTCGCAGGTCGGGCAGCGCAGCATCAGGCCGGAATCGGAAGGAGAATGCGAGCTTACGAGGCCTCCGCGGTCGCAAGAAGCGTGCGCCCGGCGGCGTTCGAAAACGGCGAAGGCGGGCCCCACCCGGGTACCCGCCCTCGAGCCGTTGGGACGCGCGTCAGCGCACCACTTCGTACTTATACCCACTCACCGTGGCGGGGTTCTCCAGGACCACCTGGAAGCTGGTCGTCGCGTCCTTGGCCGGCGCAGTGACGGCGGTGGTAGGCGCGCCGAGCTGCTCGCCGTCCGCGCCGTAGAAGGTGAAGCGCAGACGAACCTGCGACCCGGCCGGAGCCGCGTTGCCGACCGCGGTGCCGCGCACCGTGGTACGACCTTCGGCCACTCTCGCGGTCAGGTCCTTCACCCTGATCGGCATCGCGTCGATGGCCTCGGCCGAGCGGAGCGCCTGCTGCGGACGCCCCGTCTCCCGCTGCGCCTTGATCAGGATCAGCCAGGAGTCCTCGTAGAGCGGGTCCGCCGCCACCAGCCGCTGCGCCACGGGTAGAAGCGCCGCCCACTGCTGGCCTGCGTACAGCGCGTTCGCGTGGTTGTACAACGCCTCGCGACTGTTGGGACGCGCCTGGGTGACGCGGGCGAACGCCTCCGCGGACCGCGCGTAGCTCTTCGCCGTGAAGAGCGCGACCCCGATGTCCTGGTAGTCGCTCACGCGCAGGTTACGCATGGACAGCAGGCGATCGTACATCGCCGCTGCCTCCGGCTCACGCCCCGGCTGCGCGGCGATCGCGGCGGCGAGACTGCTGCGGGTCGCTACGTTCGTGCTGTCCCTGGCCAGCTGGTCGCGGTACAGCTTCTCCGCGTCCGCATACTTCTCGGTGTAGAGGAGGATCTCGCCGAGACTCTCCCGGATCGCGGCGCGCGCCTCCGACCGCTCCTTCATCTCCTCGGCCGTCGGGGTTCCGCTCGCCGGCTTATCGAGCACCGCCAGTGCCGAGCGGTACGCCTGCACGGCGCGGTCGTAATCTCCCTTGCCCGTGTACAGTACCGCCAGGTTGAGATACGACTCATGGTGCGCATCCGGGTGGATCGCGTTGGCCTTCTCCCAGGTCGCGACCGTGGCATCGACGTCGTTGGTGCGGTACGTGGCGATCCCCCGGTTATAGAGCCGCTTCCAGGCCGTCTCGCGCCGGGTCTCGATGGCTTCGCGAGATCCCGGAGCGAGTCGCAGGGCGGTACGGAAGGATGCCTCCGCCGCCGCGACGTCACCGCGCGTCGCCTGGGCCTCGCCCGCGATTGCGTGATACAGGGCATTGGTCGAGTCGGCGAGCAGTCCCTGCTGCGCGAGCAGCAGCGCGGAGTCCGGCTTCACCTGCACGAGCAAAAGCTCGGCGCGCCGGCTGAGATCGGTCTCCCGCGCCCGCTCGGCCTGCGCCGCTCCCCTGCCCGGCCCCGCCGCGGGCGCGGCCGCGCCGCTTCCGGCGGCCGCCGCCGCGCACCCGCCGAGGCTCAGGGTCCCCGCCAGCATCAGCATCATCCCGCTGCTAGATCTCATCGTATCCTCCAACGGAGTGAGTGCCTGCGCCGGGGTGAGCCCCTGTCGTCGCCACAACGAATGAGCGGCTCCGGACCTGGGTCCGGAGCCGCCGCGGGGGAACAACGTCCCGGTGAGCGTCCGGGTTCTGTGCCCCGAACCGCCGCTCCATCGGGATGCCGGCGACGTGACGCCGCCGGCCCCCTGTTGGATTAGCGCACCAGCTCGTACTTGTAGCCGCCGGCCGCCGGGGCGGTGCCCTCGTACGTGACCGTAAGCGGGGTCGTGGCGTCCTTGGCGGGCGCGTTGACCGTGGCGGTCTGCGTCCCGACCGCCGTGCCATCCGCACCATAGAAGGTGAAGCGCAGCTGCACCGGCGTCCCTGCGGCAGCCGCGTTGCCGGTGGCCGTGCCGGCGATCGTCAGCTTGTTGCCCGCCTGACGAGTCGTCAGCTCGCTGAGCTTGATCGGGAAAGTCTCCACCGCCTCGAGCGTCTTCAGCGCCGCGTCGTTCTGGTTCGCGTTCCGCTGCGCTTCCTTGAGGAGCAGCCAGGAATCCTCGTGCAACGGATCGAGCACGACGAGCTTCTGCGCCACCGGCGTGAGCCCGGCCCACTGCTTCGCGGCGTAGAGCGCGTTCGCATGATTATACCACGCCTCCCGGCTGTTCGGGCGCGCGGCGGCCACCTTGGCGAATGCCTCGCCGGCGCGCGGGTAGTTCTTCGCGCTGAACAGCGCCACGCCGATGTCGTGATAATCGGTCGTCGCGAGGTTCGGCAGCGACAGCAGGCGGTCGTACATGGCCGTGGCCTCCCCTTCACGGCCCGGCTGCGCCGCGATCGCGGCGGCTACCTTGCTCTGGAGTCCGACGTCCGTCGGGTTCTTGGCCAGCTCCGCGGTGTAGAGCTTCTCCGCATCCGCGAACTTCTCGTTGAAGAGGAGGATCTCGCCCAGCGTCTCGACCATCGATGAGCGAGCTTCGGCGCGCTCCTGCACCTGCTCCGGCGTCAGGCCCTCCGCCGGCTTGTCGATCGCAGTGAGGGCGGCCTGGTACGACTGCGCCGCGCGCTCGTAGTCGCGCTTACCCGTGTAGAGGATGCCCAGGTTCATGTACGCCTCGTGCCGCAGCCCCGGAGCGACCTGGTTGGCCTTCTCCCACGCAGCGATCGTGGCGTCGACGTCGCCGGTGCCGTAGACGGTGGCACCCTCGTTGTACAGACGAGCCCATGCGTCTGCGCGGCGAGCGTCGAGGGCGGGGCCGCCGTTCGGCGCGAGCCGGAGCGCAGCGTCGAAATGCGCCTGAGCAGCCGTCACGTCGCCCGTCGAGGCCAGCGCTTCGGCCGCGAGAGCGCGCACAAGCGCGTTGGCCGAGTCGCGGCCGGTCAGAGCCGGCTGCAATGCCACGAGCGCCGAGTCGGGCTTGTTCTGGAGGAGCATCAGCTCCGCGCGGCGGGTTTGCGCCGTCTGCCGGCCGATCGTCGGGACGTTCGCCCCCGCCGCCGCATCACCCTGGCGCCCGCGTTGTGCCGAGGCCTCGGCGAAGGATCCGCCGATGGCGACGCCCACCGCCAGCATCAGCATCGTTCCATTGCGAGCTGTCATCGTCGTTCTCCAAGAAGAGTGAATTCTCCGCGTCCTCCGTGGACGCGTCCTCAGTTCTGCGGGGCCTTGTCGAGCGACCCGTCCTCCGCAGCGACGCCTTCCGCCACCATGGCTCGATACACGGCCAGGGGCGTCATCCCCAGCGCGGTAGCGGCCCGAGCCACGTCTTCGAATTCAGGCTTGGCCCGCTCGCCGCCACCCGGCAGCAGCGACCGCTTCACCCGAACCGGCTGTCCCCGCCACTCCACCTGCTCCTCACGGCGCCGCAGCGCCTCCCGTTCCACTCGCCACCAGCGTACTCCGATCGTCGTGCTCGCGCGGAACAGCGCCCCGCGCACCGCTTCGTTCGACCGGGCCTCCGCAAGCGCCTCCACTCGCAGTGCCGGGCGGCCTTTTTTCATCTGAATCGGGACGACCGTGCAGTCCAGCGCGCCGGCCGCGATCACCGATTCCACGAGCGCCGGCACATATTCCGGCACCAGATCGTCCATGTCCGCCTGGAGAACGA
>JAHWJV010000259.1 GCA_019348265.1 Gemmatimonadota bacterium | reverse complement strand
CCTCTTCCGATCTCCGCCGCGGCAAAGGGACCGCACAGCCCCCCGGCAGAGCACCCGCGTTCTCCGTCCAGCGCGGCGGCGTGCACCATCAGCACCGGCTGGGTCAGGTAGAGCTCCGTGCGGTCTTCTCCCGCGACCGCCGGGGTGGCGTGCGTGACGAGCGGAATCAGCCGCGCGCCGAAACCGCCGGTCCAGTCCGGCGCCCCATTTTGGGCGCGCAGCGGCGAGGCGACCGTGAGCGCGAGCACGGACGACATCGCAAACGCGAGTCGCTTCACGCACGCCCTTCTCGCAGCGCAAGCTGCGGATCTTCATAAGCAGCCCTCTTCGCCGGACGGTAGCTCGCCACCACCGCGACGCAGGCCAGCAGCAGGGAGATGGGCGCGTAGACGAGAGCGTCCAGCACGTCGATCCCCGGAATTCGCTGCTGGAGAAGCCGCCCGACAGACAGCGCGCCGATCAGACCCACCACCGAGCCAGCCGTGAAGATGCGCACGCTCTGGCCCACGAGGAGACGAAGGACATCGCCCGCGGTCGCCCCGATGGCCATTCGAATACCGATTTCGCGCCGCCGCCGCTCGATCCCGTATGTGGTGACCCCGTAAACGGACGATGTCGCGACGAGAAGGGCCCCGAAGGCGAGCACGGCCAGGAGCCCCCCGAACCAGGCCAGCGGCGCGCGGAACATCGCGAGCCGAGTCTTCATGTTCATGAACTCAGCCGTCACAGCGCCACGGGCGACTCCTCGAGCGGTTCGGTCGATAGCTGCCGCCAGCGCAGGCGCGTCCCGCCTCACGCGCACGGCGAAATCCACGCTGGCGGGTGGATACTGCAGCAGCGACAGGTAAACCGCGGGAGTGGGACCCGCGGCAGCGCCGACGGCCGGCGCGCCCACGCGCCTCACCACGCCGATTACCTGGTACCGCTCACCTCTCAGCCCACCGAGGCGGATCCACTTCCCCAGCGGTTGACCGTTGGGGAACAGCTGGTACGCGAACGCATCATTGATGACGGCGGTACGCGGCGCGTCGGCTCCGTCGGAATGGCCGAATTCGCGGCCGCTCAGAAGGTGCGCGCCGATGGAGCGGAAGAAGCCCGGTCCGATCGAGTGGATGAGCGCAGGCCCTTCGCTGACCGGCAGGAACATGATTCCGCGGGAGCACTCCTGGCAGACCGCGGTGACCCGTTCGGTCGCTCCGATTCCCAGCCAGGCGCCCTGTGAGGCCGCGCTGGTATCGACGACGCCGGGCAGAGCATCGATACGACGAATCATCTGCGCGTACGCGGCGGCTCGGCTCTCCGCGTCGGGGTATCGCGCGGCCGGCAAGTCGACTCGAAAGGTAAGCAGCTCGCGTGGGTCGAAGCCGGTGACCTGCTCCGCTCCAGACCCGGCGAAGCCACGGACGAGAATGCCCCCGACAACCAGCAGGATCAACGAGGCAGAGACCTGCAGTACGACGAGTGCCCGTCTGAGCACCCCCTCGCCTGGGCCAGGCGTGGCGCGGTTTCCCTCTCCCAGGAAGCGCCGGAGGTCGGCTCGAAGCGCGGCGCTGAGCGGGAACAGCCAGCACGCGAGGGTCACCAGCGCGAAGCCGGCGAAGCAGAGCGCGACCGCGAAAGCGGAGTGGGCACCCTCCCACGGCCAGGCTCCGGTCCGCCAGGATCGCCGGAGGGCCATGCTTCCCGCCGCGGCGATCGCCAGGCCCGCCACGCCGGCGGTGATCACCAGTCCGCCCGCCTCCTTCAGAAGATCGACCACGAGTCGGCGGGGACCGGCACCGAGTGCCGCCCGCATCGAGATCTCCGTCCGACGCGCCGCCGCCCGGGTAAGCAGCAGCGTAACCAGGTTTACGGTGGCCACGCCGATCAGCAAACCAGCAAGCACGGCGGCGACGAGCGCCAGGAGTCGGAGCGCTTCACCCTGGAGCTCGCCAGCGGTCACAGTCGCCGGGCTCCAGAGTGGGCGCCACGCAGGCAGCCCCAGGCCATCGCGGAGGAGCGGGTGTGACCACACCGCGCCATGCGCCGACAGCGCGCCGAGCGCCGCCGACCCGAGCCCGAGCCCCGCCGCCCACGCGAGGATGACCGACAGTGTGAGCGATCTGCTCCCGCGGGCCGCCTTAAGAAAGCCGGATGTGACGCGCATGGTTCCGCCGCCGAGGTTGAGCGGCCGGCGTGCGGCCGCTGAGAGGTTGGGAACCGCGGCAAGGGGCGGGCCGCGCGGCCCTCCCCCGGTGAGGGCTCCGGGTGAGGGCCGTCACCTCACCACTTCATCACGCTCCAGAGGCTGGAAAAATCATCCGACCAGGTCCGGAACCCGGCGGGTAGCTCCGGCTGCTCCCAGCCGCCGAGGCTCTCGAGGCGCGCCAGATCGGCGGGGCGGCGAGCGACCACGACCCATGTGGAGGAGTTCTGGTATAGCTCGTCCTCCTGCTCCGCGGAGGGGCCGCTGCCGACGCGGGCGACCAGCCCGGCCTCCCGGGCGAGCGACGCGACCACCGGCTCGAGGTCCAGGTAGCGATTGCTGATGTGGATCGCGATTCGTCCCCCTGGAGCGAGGTGCGCCAGGTAGACGCGCAGCGCCTCTCGGGTGAGCAGGTGGATCGGGATCGCGTCCGAGCTGAAGGCGTCGAGGACGATCAGATCGTAAGGCTGCCCTCGGTACCGTTGCAGCGACACGCGTGCGTCACCCAGAGTGACGCGGACGGGAACGGCCGCCTCGGCAAGATAGGTGAAGTACCGCCGGTCGCGGGCGATCCTCTCGATCCCGGGATCGATCTCGTAAAAGGTCCAGTCGTCACCGGCGAGCGCGTACGCGGCCGTCGTGCCGACGCCGAGCCCGACGACGGCGACGCGCCAGCCCCCGCTGGAGATTCCCATGGAGGTGAAGACGGCGCCCAGCGGCCCGGTGCGGAGGTAGTACGTCAGTGGCTCGCGGCGCCGGTCGGCGGTGAGGTCCTGCGCGCCGTGCAGCGTGGAGCCGTGCTGGAGGACGTTGAAGGGAGGCGTCTGGTTGATCCGGTACTGACCGAAGAAGGAGCGCTCCACGTGCAGGAGCCGGGGGTCCCGCGCCTCCTCGATGAACCGCGCGCCGACGGCCGCGCCCAGGCACACGGCCAGCCAGAGCGGAGCGCCGCGCAGCGCGACCCCGAGCAGGTATACCGAGATCGCCGCGACGATGGAGTACACGGCCACCGGGAGCTCTCCGGTGCCCGGATCCCCGATCAGCACCAGCAGCGCGGCGAAAGCCAGGGCCCGGAACGCCCAGAGGAGCTCGCGCCGTATCGACCGCCCCACCGCCGGCCAGGGGCGTAGCAGACACGCCGCCACGATCATCAGCGGATACTCCCAGAGGCGCGAGAAGAGCACCGGGGCGAGTAGGACGTTGAAGACGCCGCCGAGCGCTCCGCCGACGGAGATCCAGAGGTAGAACTCGGTCAGATGACGGACGGGCGGGCGCCGCCGCGCCAGCTCCCCGTGGCAGACCATCGCGGTAACGAAAAGCATCGCGAGGTGCAGCGGGATCGCGAACGCGGGCTTGCCCATGTGCTCCGTGCGGTGCAGCACGATCACGGTCGCGGCGAGGATCGTCGGCTGCGCGGTCGTCATCCACCGATGACGGATCAGCTGCTTGCTCGCGAATACGAGCGTGAAGCTCAGGAGGTAAAGAGCCAGCGGCAGGATCCAGAAGAGCGGGGCGGGCGTGAGGTCGGTGGTGATGTAGGTGGTGACCCCGAGCAGCAGGCTCGACGGGACGAAGGCGAGCGCGACCCAGAGCGCCCGCTCCACGGCGGTGACCGGTCGAACATCCTCTTCCGTCTCCGCGCTCCGTGCGCGCTCCGCTTCATTGCTCCGCCACCCCGCGGCTCCGCAGGCCGCGATGAGCACGCCCAGCAGGATGAATCCGGCCATCCACCAGCGCGTCTGCTCGGCGAGGCGCAGCGTGGGCTCCAGAAGGAGCGGGTACGCGAGCAGGGCCAGCATACTGCCGAGGTTGCTGGCGGCGTACAGATGGTACGGCTCGCTGGCGCCCGGGTGGCCGCTGCGCGCGAACCACCTCTGGAGCATGGGGCCCGTCGCGGCGAGCACCAGGAAGGGGGCGCCCACCACCGTCAGCATCAGCCACAGGAGCCAGGGGATGGGCCATTCGCCACCGGCGGGCGCCGCGCTCGACACCGAGATGGGCAGGACGAGCAGTGCGATGCAGAGCAGCGCGAGGTGGAGAAGCCACTGTCGCCGCGGCGAGAGCCAGCGGCTCGTAAGGTGCGCGTACAGGTAACCGCCGAGCAGCGCTACCTGGAAGAAGAGCATGCAGGTGTTCCAGACGGACGGTGATCCCCCGAGCAGCGGGAGCACCATCTTCCCGAACATCGGCTGGACCAGGAAGAGGAGGAAGGCGCTGACGAACACCGCGCCTGTGTACAGCGACAGCAACGGCCTCCCGGCAGCCCCAAGACTGGAATTCGCAATCATGGGCCACACGATACCACCGGGCACCCCGGCCCGGCCAGCGCGAGCGGCATGAGCGCGAGCGACGGCGTCCGGCGCGGTCGGGACGAGGTCGAGCGCCTCCTGCGGGAGAGCGCCTTCGACCTGCGCACGGCGGACCCGCTGAGCTTCCGCACGTGGCTCGAATCGGAGCTTCCCCGCTGGCGAAGGGACCCGAGCTTCACGGGGCAGGAGCGGGCGCGGGAGCTCCGCCGCGCGCACCCGGCACTCGGCTCGTTGGAGGCGGAATGGCGACGCGCGGTAGCCGCCAATGAGGCTTCTCTAAGCTATGCCGAGATGGAGGCACTCGGGCGAGAGCTGGCCGGGGCGGCTCGCGGAATAGCATGGCTCACGCGCGCCGCCGCCGAGGCTCCGCCACCCGGGAACGACGCTCTGACCACCAAGCTGCGCGGCTTCGAGCGTCGCGAGCGCGAGCTGCGGGAGCGAATCGCAAGCCTTCTGGCCGAAAGCCCGGAACGGCGGGAAGCGCTCAGGCTCGGCGCCGAGCTCTCTACGGTTCTGGAGAAGACCGGCGTCGCGGCGGAAGAGGCGCGGCTCGCCGAGCTGCTCGCCGAGCGCGGCCGGCGATCTACCCAGGTGGGCCGAGACTTCGAGGAGGAGGCGCTCGAGGCCACCCTCCGGAACGTGGCAGGGGACCTCGGCGAAGATCCGGCATCTCTGCGGATTCTGCGCGGAGTGAAGCTCGGCGCCGCCGCGCTGGAGCTGGACCAGCTCCTGGTACGTCGGGGCGAGCCTGGTCAGCCGGTGGAGGTGCTCGCGATGGTGGAGGTGAAGAGCAGCCCGAACGACATCGGCGCCGGCTTTCGGTGGACGACCTCGGACCGGGTCGTGTTCGTCGCCGTCGACATCCCCGACCGCTACGAGAACGGCGCGGAGCTCGTGAACCCGCTGGCCGAGCCCATCTCGAGGACCCTGCCGAGCCGGTAGGTGGCCG
>JAHWJV010000258.1 GCA_019348265.1 Gemmatimonadota bacterium | reverse complement strand
CGTCGAGTAGAGGTACCCGTCTTGTCCCAGCATCACGTCCACGCCGGGAAAATCATCGGGCGGAGCGAACTTCCACCGCACGGCGCCGGTCCGCTTGTCGAGCCCGTAGAGGTCCCATGCGGGTACTACGACGATGTCCCCAGCCCCGACCAGCCGCCCTGGCGGGAATCCGCGGTTGCGTAGCTGGCCGGGAAGTTCCAGACGTCGTTCCCATTGTTTGGCTCCGCTGCGCGCATCGAGCGCCACAACACGATTGTCGGCGATCGTGTTGAAGACTGCGACCTCCCCGTCTGCATAGGGCACGCTCAGGGCACCCGCCGGATCGCGGTACTTCCACAGGACCGTCGGCCCGGGTCTGCGGGCGGTCACCGGATCAGCGCATGCCGCCCAAATGGTGGTTCCGAAAAGGAAGGGTACGAGCACACCGCAGAAACGGCTCGATCGTCCAACGATCACGGCTGCCAGCCGGAGGGTGTCACCCGAGGTAGACTGAGGTGGCGCGGCACGCGTGCAGCGTCGTGAGATAGCAGAAAACAGAGTAGCCATTGGTTTCTCCGGAAAATGCCCGCCTGCCGGCGCTCGGGTGAATTCGGAACTCCTGGCGTCGCAGCTGCCCGGCGGTTTACCCGCCGGGCAGCAACCCTCAACGCACTATTGCGCGCACACCAATTCCGTCGAGGAATGGTCGCACGGTGGTTGCCACGGTTCTGGCTCCGGCTCCCCACCGGCGGAATTGCGCAACGCGACCCCGAAGTCGTTCTTGAATACACGGCTGAACGTCTCGAGCATTGACCTATTGGCGTCGTTCGCTTCCTGGTGCGAGATGTTGTACCCCCGTTCGAGCGTCAGATTCACCTGGTTGGTCGCTCCCGGATACTGCTGCGAACTCAACGGCAGAATGCCGTCGCTCGGAGCCGGGCGCCCGGTGATTCCGTTCCAGGTGCCGCCCGCCCCGATCAGCCGCAGCCAGTCGACGTTCACACGCGCGAGCCGATACGAACCGTAGAACCAGAACGGCGCCACGTGCGGCTTGGCTCCGGGAAGCGGGAACCACGATCCCGCCACGTTGTACGCCCCTGCCGCGAGGTAGAAGAACTGTGCAATCCTTAAGGTCCTGTTGCAGTTGGGCGACTCCGGCTTTAGTCCGTGGCACATGATACCGTCAGGCTTGGCGGATGTGCCAACGCCGACTCGGCTCCATGCGCGTGCCTGCTCGGTCCCGCGGTTCGCCTCGATGCGGGCGAGAGCGTTGCTCCCCGGCGCCATGTCGTGCAGAACGGGCGCGTTGAGCGGGTCCCAAGCCTGGACGACGCCGACGAAAAAGCCGGCTATCCTCTGCCTGACCACATCGGCCCCGCGCATCTTCAGAAGCTGGTACTCCCACGGAGCCAGGAGGGCATCTTGCAGCGAAACGACGAACACCTTGGCTTTGTAGTTCAGGATGTTGGCAGCCAGAGGCGCCCCATGATGGCCGGAATTCACGGCCATGATCCGGTCGACCGTGTTGGTGCCGGATGCGCCGACATGGTACCGTGACACGAGACCGCCGTTGCTGTGTCCCACGGCGGGCATCGCGGGCCTGTTGGCCAACTCGCTTTCCAGCGTGGCCCGCTGGGGCTCGAACCGCCGGGTCCAGGTCAGTTCCGGACGAAGCGGCGAGATCGCGAACTCGCGGGCAAGAGCATTGGATGCGTCGTCCCAGCTCGGCGCGTCCGTAAAGAAGCCGTGGACGAATGCGACCGGCTGTTCCTGGGCCGCGAGGGGGCAGGCGACGAGCGCCAGCGCGGTGAGCCCGAGCCGCGCCCATGCCGCCGGACGGGCTTTGCGAATGATGCGTGTAAGCATTGGTGTGCGCTCGTTAGCGGATGGACAGGTTGCGGTACCGCATCGCGAACTGTGCGAGCGTGCGGCCCTGCGGGTCACGGATGGTGGTGCGCTCCTCGGTGAGGACGCGTACGCGGCCCGCGGCCACGTAGTTCCGAACCGCCTGCGCCTCGAGCCCACCCGGCATGGACGTGGTGCTGCCGGTTACCACGCCCGTGCGGGGATCGAACGTATACTGCACCGTCGCCTGGCCCTCGTTTCGGCTGAAGCGCAGTACTCCACCGGGACCGTGCGCCTCGGCGAAGTTTTCACGCAGCCGCGCCAGGGTGCGGGCGCTCCCCGCTGGCGTGACCAGCAGCCGGTCGACGGGCTCCCGCCGGTCCCGGTTGGCCGCCGCGGTCTCGGTCCCGGTCCCGGCGCTGGCGAGCGCCGGCCCCTTCACGAGGCTGGCGAACATCGCTTCTTCCTCGCTGCTGATGACCAGCGGGGTGCCTGCCCGGTCGTGCACGAACGGCTCCCCCTCCGTGTTCACGTACACCTGTCCGACGTCGTGCTCCACGGGGTAGTCTGGCCCGAACGGTCGGTCGGGGGACGGGAATGCGAGTGTGGCGTCGTACGCGTCACCCTGCCACGTGTGCTGCTCGTTGAACGTCTGCTGCAGGTGCACGTCCTGGCCATCGAGGTCGACGTACTCGCCCTCGTTCATCGCGAACGTGGTTTCCGTCTGATACGAGCTGTAACTGCCGTTATCGACGACGACCTCGTAGCTGTTGTACCGGTCGTATTCGGCGAAGGCGGCCAGATCCTCGGGGGCCGGGAGCGGCCCATCGGAGCATCCGGCCAGCAGGAGAGCGCCAGCGAGGACCCCGGCGCGGGACGCGAATCGTTTCACGGCGATGTTCCTTTGAGTGAAGATGGGGGATGGGGAAGCCTTGCGGAGCAGCGGGGATGCGCTGCGGGGCTCCCGGGGGTGTCACTTGCAGCGAAGGCATGCGGCGGGCCGGGCGCTTTGAAGGAGAAAAAGCGAGGACCTACGCCAAAAAGCACCGCCCCGCTTCCCTGCGGGAAAGCGGGGCGGCTGTGCCATCCTGTCACGATCGAGCGAAGTCAAAGCTCCGGGGCCGGCGAAAGAGCGGTGCCACGCCGTCACGCCGATGTGCCACCACGTCACACTTCCGGCACCTTCCCGTATTCTTCCAGGCGTCGGTACAGAGTACGGCGGGGGATGCCGAGCCAGTCGGCGGCGCGAGACTTCTGACCCCCCGTCCGGCGGAGCACCTCGAGCACGTACTCCCGTTCCAGCTCGGCAAGCGTGAGTTCCCGCTCAGCCGCTGAGCGGACGTGCTCTACGGTTTCCCCCGCGCGCCGGAGTTCCGGCGGGAGGTCGTCCACGCACACCTCGGCCCCTTCGCAGAAGGTCGAGGCGCGCTCGAGCACTCCGCGCAACTGGCGTACGTTGCCGGGCCAGGAGTATTTCACCAGAGCACTGAGCGCCGGAGCAGAGACGCGGACGTCCAGCGCCCCCCGCTGCCGGGCCCGCGAAAGAACGTGATCTACCAGGAGAGGAATGTCGCCTGGCCGCTCGCGGAGCGGGGGAACCTCCAGGTGGAGCACGTTGATGCGCCAGTACAGGTCCTCGCGAAAGGTCCCTTCCTGCACCGCTCGCCCGAGTTCCCGGTGCGTGGCGGCGATGATCCGGACGTCCAGCAGTTCGGAAGCCACCCCGCCCACGCGCCGCACCTCGCCCGTCTCGATGGCCCGGAGCAGCTTCGGCTGAAGCGCCAGAGGCAACTCCCCGATCTCGTCCAGGAAGAGCGTCCCCCCGTCCGCGGCCTGGAAAAGCCCGCTCCGGTCGTGATCGGCGCCCGTGAAGGCGCCCTTCACGTGTCCGAAGAGCTCCGATTCCATCAGGTGCTCGGGGATGGCCCCGCTGTTCACCGTGACGAGCGCTCCGCGACCGCTCGCGTGGTGTACCGCGCGAGCGATCAGGTCTTTCCCGGTACCGGTCTCGCCGGTGATGAGCACGGGTGCGGGGGACGTGGCGACGCGCGCGACCCGTTCGAACAGGCGACGCATGGGGCCCGACGCCGCCACGATGCCCTCCAGGTGCCGTCCGTGGCGCCGCCGCATGCGTGCGGCCTCACGTGCGGAACGCGTCTGGTCCAGCACGCGCCGAACGGCGTCGAGAAATGGCTGGACGCGGAACGGCTTGGCGAGGTAGTCGGCGGCGCCGGCCCGGGTGAGCTCGAGCGCACTCTCCACCGACCCGAACGCCGTGATCGCGATGACCGGCACCTCCGGAAAGGTCGAGCGGATCTGTGCGAGAAGCGCGTCTCCCTTGAGCCCCGGCATGTCGAGATCGGTGACCACCAGGTCCACGGGTTCGCTCTGCAGCACCTCCAGGGCATGGTAGGCATCCGGGCTCGCCGTGACGCGGTACTCATGGCCGGACAGCACCTCGGCCAGGATACCGCGGAACGAAGCGTCGTCGTCGACCAGGAGAATGCTTTCCGGCTCGGATCCGTCCGTCATGCGGCCTGCCGGATGTCGTCGGACGTTCCCGCCGCAGGCACCACGATCACCGCGCGCACGCCGCCCTCGCCGGGCAGTTCCAGGCGCAGTTCGCCGCCGTGCTCTTCTACGATCCCCCGGCTGATCGCCAGTCCGAGACCGGTACCCTCGCCGACGGGCTTGGTGGTGAAGAAGGGCTCAAACAGCTGGTTGACGTGCTCGCTGGCAATGCCGGGCCCGGTGTCCTCGACGACCAGGTGCACCAGGCTCCCTTCCTGCCCGAGGCGAATGCGGATGATCCTGGTCCCGCGGTGCGTGGCGAGTGCCTGGATGGCGTTGACGGCCGGGTTGAATACGACGTGCCGGAGAAGCGTGGCATCGCCTTCGACGAGTACGGGCGCGCCAGGGCCCGGGACCTCCAGACGGACTCCCGCGCCCTTCGCCTGAGGCCTCACCTCCGCTACGACCGCCTGCGCCACTTCGGTGAGGTCGACGGGCGAGCGCGCGACCCCGTGGCGGCGCCCCGCGTGAAGCAGGGCGCGCACGAGCTGGGCAATCCGGTCCACTTCGCCCATGATCTCCCGGGCCTGGCGGCGGGAACCGGGCGAGGCGTTCGGCTCCGCCAGGATGCTCTCGGCGCGCATCTCGATCACGCCCAGGGGCGACCCCAGTTCGTGGGCCAGGCCGCCGCTCAATCGGCCCAGCATGGCGAACTTCTCCGCCTCCTTCAGACGGCGCTCCAAAGCCAGCCGCTCGTCGGATTCGCGCAGCAGCGACTGCCGCTTGAATTCCAACTGCTCGGCCATGGAGTTGAAGGCGGTGGCCAGGTGCCCCAGCTCTCCGGGGGAGCCGCGGATATGGACGGGGGCCGCCGGGCCGGCCTCCTCGAGCCTGCGTACACCCCGCAAGACCTCGGCGAGCGGACGGGTGAGGAGCCGTAGAAGGACCAGGTGGATGACCAGCCCAACGGTACCCGCGAGCGCGACCGCGAGGACGAGGTGGCGAAGGCGCGAGGTGCGGATGTCTCGCTCCATCAACGTCGCCCGCCGGGCGAGGAGAAGCGTTCCGGCGGAGGAGCGCAGGGGGAGCGCAATCCAGTGAACGACGCCGTCGCAGTGCACCCACCCGTGCCGCGCGGTATCG
>JAHWJV010000257.1 GCA_019348265.1 Gemmatimonadota bacterium | reverse complement strand
GTGATCTTCCACGGCCGGCGGGTCTGCCACTCCCGCAAGCCGGCCTGCGGCGCATGCGGGATCGCCGCGCTCTGCCCGTCGTACGGCACCGGGCCGACCGACCCGGACGTCGCCGGCAAGCTCGTCAAGACGCCGGAGCAGGTCGCGGTGTCGGCGTGAACCGTTCCCAGGGGGCGGCGCTCGGCGGCGTGGCGCTGCTGCTCGCCGGCGCCTTCGCGCTGCGTGCCGAGCGCGAGCAGCCGCAGGCGCAGCCGGCGCCGTCCGCAGCCCCGCGCGTCGCCGCGCTGCAGGCCGAGCATCGGGAAGAGGTCGATCCGCGTGTCCATGCACGCGAGCACGGCGACCTTGCGGCGCGGGCGGGGGTCGCCGCCGGGCGCCGCGAGCTCGTCGGGGCGTGATGCGGCAACCGCCAGCATGTCTTCGGCGTTCGTGGTCATGACGACGTCGATGGTAGGACGCTTCAGCCGAGGGCGGAGGCCGGGCTCACCGCCTCGACGACCGTCGCGCGCTCGGTGATCTCGAACGAGTACGGCGTCCGGGCGGGGACGACGTAGGAGCCCCCGGCGCGGACCTCGACCGCGTCCTCGCCGCCGATCGAGACGCGGATCGCGCCCTCGGCGACGTAGGCGACGTACTCGTACTCGTTGGCGTGCTCGGGCGAGGTCTCGCCCTCCGCCTCGTGCTCCCACACGCGCAGGGCGACGCGCTCCCCGCGGGCGAGCAGTCGCTCGCCGCGCTCGCCGAGGGTCGCGTCGCTGCTCGAAACGATGTGCTGTGTCATGGCGAGTCCCTTCCCGGGTACGGGACCGGGCAACCGTGCGCGCCGTCCTCTTCGACCTCAACGGCACCCTGACGGACCCGGGCGACCTCGAGCCCGCGCTCGCCGCCGCACGCGCCGACCACGGCGCTCGTGATCAGTACCACCGACACCCTGCTGAACATCTTCCCGGACGCCATCTGCGCCTCCTCGATCCATGGGTTGATGCGTGCGGAAAGAGCTCCGACCACGCGGCGTGACAGCCGGCGGCAGAGCGGGCAATCTATGTGCCCATCACATCCCCAAAGCCGAACGGATCATCGGAGGGATGCGCTCTGGTGTCCACGGGGGAGAGAACGTGAGCTCCACGTTCGCGCGCTCGACCCCCTCGAGCTGCTCCACCGCCTCGCGCGCCTGGTCGAGGATCTGGCCCGCGACCGGGCATGCGGGAGAAGTGAGGGACATCGTCACGTCGACGACGCCGCCGTCGACCTTCACATCGTAGATGAGCCCGAGCACCACCAGATCCAGGTTGAGCTCCGGGTCCTTCACCTTTCGTAACGCCTTGCGGACCTGATCCTGCGTAACCATCGCGCGCTCCTCGTCTGAGCAGTGTGGTGCGTCTACGCGGGAATTCCTGCTTGTCAACGCGCCGAATTCCGCGTAAATCTAGCGGTGTCTCGCCTCCCGCGCCGCGAGCGGCGTCACCTCGGCCTCCCTCTAAGCATAACGCATGAACCCGGAACCGCGCAGCATTCGACGCATCGCGATCAACACCGGCGGAGGCGATGCTCCGGGACTCAACGCGGTGATTCGCGCGGCTACGCTCGGAGCATACGAATGTGGCTGGGAGGTGCTCGGCATCCGCCGTGGGTACATGGGGCTGCTCGAGGCGGAGGTGGATGGGGAGCCAGGGATCTGCCCGCTCACGCCGCATTCGGTGCGCGGCATCACGCATCTGGGCGGAACCATCCTAGGCACGACGACCCGTGGGAACCCGTTCGGAATGGAAGTGCGGCGCCCCGACGGCTCCTGGGGCACGGCGGACCTGTCGGACACCATCATCGAGCGGTTCCGCCGACTGGAAGTGGACGCTCTGGTCGCCATCGGGGGGGACGGGTCGCTGAACATCGCCCACTCGCTGCACCAGAAGGGACTCCCCGTCATCGGCGTGCCGAAGACCATCGACAACGATCTACAGGCGACCGACGTGACCTTCGGCTTCCAGACGGCGGTGGAGGTCGCCACCGACGCCCTGGGCCGCCTCCACTCGACCGCGGAGGCGCATCAGCGCGTGATGGTCGTCCAGGTGATGGGTCGCCATACCGGGTGGATCGCGGTGGCCTCCGGGCTCGCGGGTGGCGCCGACGTCATCCTGATTCCCGAGATTCCCTTCCAGATCGACAGGATCATCGACAAGG
The DNA here is from genome assembly GCA_019348265.1 of Gemmatimonadota bacterium. Taxonomy (GTDB): domain Bacteria; phylum Gemmatimonadota; class Gemmatimonadetes; order Longimicrobiales; family Longimicrobiaceae; genus JAHWJV01. The sequence goes on along the minus strand of JAHWJV010000257.1, from coordinate 3,308 downwards.
TGCGGGAGCGCGACGCGACCGGGCGGCGGTTCAGCATCATCGTCGTAGCCGAAGGAGCGCGGCCGGCTGACGGGGCGCCCAGCTACGCCGATGAGACGGGGCGCTACGGCGGAATCGCGGAGCGGCTGGCGGAGGACATCGAGACTGCAACCGGCAAAGAGGCACGGACTCTCGTCCTAGGGCACATTCAGCGCGGCGGCTCTCCCATCGCTTACGACCGAAACCTCGCACTCCGCTTCGGAGCGGCAGCAATCCGTTGCATCCACGACGGCAACCTCGGAACCATGGTCGCCCTGCAGGGCCAGTCCATCGTGGCGGTGCCGCTAGGTGAGGCGATCGCCGCGCTGAAGACGGTGAACCTCGCGAACGACACCATTCAGACGGTTCGCCAGCTGGGCATCTCGCTCGGCGATTGAGTCACGTTCCTCAAACCCTTCGTTCGGAACTCTGGTCCGCGCGAAGTCCGCTACACATCTTGCACTGTGGCCGTTCTTCGTCGGTACCGACGAGCCCGTTCCCTTTGCTCCGTGAAGGCGCGCGGTCGAGAGACGGCCGCGGGGTGCTACCGATGCGCGAGCTTCGACCCGATGGACACTCAGCAGGACTCCGCTCCACACCCGGACTCGACCGCCACGTCACCACGCTGCCGCCGGTGCCGGAAGGTAATCTCCAGCAGCGAGCAGGAGATCTTCTTCCTGCGGATCGGCCTCTGCTTCTGGTGCGCCTACGTCGACTCGCAAGGTTAGCGCGGAGCGCGAACCCTTCTCCCCTCGCATTCCGCCCCATCGGTTCGTGACACTTAGCCCAAAACAGCGCGCGCATCTTCGCTCCCTCGCCCACCATCTGAAGCCGATCCTGCACGTAGGCAAGGAGGGCCTCTCCGACAGCGCCGTCGCGGCCGTCGAGCTGGCCTTCAACACGCGGGAGCTGCTCAAGGTGAAGGTAACCGATGGCGCGCCGCTCACCGCCCGCGAAGCAGGGGATCAGATCGCCGAACGCATCGACGGAGTCCACCACGTCCAGACGATCGGCCGCACCATCGTCCTCTTCCGCCCCGATCCGGGGTCTCCTGAGATTCAGCTGCCTCGGGGATAGGGAACGGGGAACAGGCCGCGTATGCACCAGGGGCCGTCATCGTCACTGATGGCGGCCCCTGCGCTTTGTTTCCCGCTGTTCCCTATTCCCTGTTACCTGTTCCCTATCAGTACAGGTACACCTTGGTCCCTACCGGGACGTTCTCGTACATCCAGAGGATGTCGGCCTTGCGCATGCGGATGCAGCCGTGGCTGGCGGCGGTTCCGATGGACGCCTCGTTGTTCGTGCCATGGAAGTAGTAGCCGTCGTACATCTCGAGCTTGGCCGCGCCGAGCACTCCCTTGTGCTTGCGCTGAGGGCTGCCCCACGGCGGGATGATGACGGCGCCGTTGGCGACCGGCTCACGGCCTGCCGGGAAGCCGGCCAGCGCGCTCGGCGAGGCGTTGCTGCGGTCCACCACCCGGAGGCCGTGCTTCCGGGCGTACTCGATGTAGTGCCAGTTCGGTGGAACCCACACGGGCTCGCGCTCCTTGTGAGTGATCTTCATGGCGCCGCGAGGCGTCTGAAAGCGCTTCGTCTTGCCGTTGATGGTCAGAGTCGCGCCGGAGCCGACGGCGACCGGGGCGGTGAAGATGGTATCGTTGCCCTTGAGATACCACACGCGCCGCTCGGCGAGTGAGACGACGAGGTACGCCTGGTTGGTCGGCACCATGGACTCTGTGCGCGACTCCAGGGTCTCTACCGTGTCGCTCAGCTCGCGGACCTTCTCCGCTTCACGCTCCGCGAGGAAGCGCAGCGAGCGCACATCGTGCTCGTACGCGATCTTGGCTACGTCGCGCTCGAAACGGACGCTGACGGCCCATGCCGCGGTCGCGACGAAGAGACCCGCGCTGAGGACCATCGCGCCGATGAGGAGCCACGTCCTGCCGCGGTAGTCGAAGAATATCCGCCGCAGCCGCCCCGGGGGCGTGTAGTTGCGGCGATCCGCCTGGTTGTAGCGTTCCCTCTGTCCTGCCATGATGCCCTCGCCTCAGTAGATGTACACTGGTGTATCCTTGCCGATCGCGTCGAAGATCGCGCGCAGATCCGACTCGCCTTCGACCACGAACGATGCGGGCTTCACTCCCTCCGCGAACGGACCTTCCCTCGGCCTGGTGTAGATCTCCGTCCCGTCATCGAGCCGGAGCACGTAGCGGCCGAGGCCACCTTCGATCCGCCGCTCGCCTTCCGACGGAACCGGTTGGCCGCGGCTCAGGTAGACCCACTCCGGGATCGTATACGTTCCGCCGACGTCCTTGTCGGCAACATGCCGTTCGCCGAGCGCGCTGACGAAACGCCAGCTCTGCCCGCTCGGAGCATTGATGACCGAGTCCCCGCCGATCTGAACTCGAACCTGCCGCAGCGTCGCCGGCCCGTGGCGGAGGTAGAGGGTCGAGTCCTCCATGCTGATCGCCAGGTGAAGCCTCTTCTCCTCGAGTGCCTTCAGCCGCAATTCCCGCTGCAGGAGCGCGATACCGAGCTCCGTTCGCTGCGTCCTCGCCTGTAGCAGCTGATCGCGGGTCGCCCGCTCCTCCTCGCTCATGCGCCGATCGATTTCCGCCGCCTCCGACCGATACTGGGGCACTCGGATCGCCACCATGGCCGCGGCGCCGAGGAGGAAGACGATCACCAGCGTCGTCCCCCAGAAGAAGATCGGGTGTTCGCTACGGAGCCCCCGGAACGAGGGTTTCGAGTCAGGCATTCGGGATTTTCGTCCGGATGAAACTGCGAAAGGCACCGCGCCGGACCTCCGCAAATCGCATTCCGCCGTCGACCCGCGTTAAGCTCTGACAGGATAGTAGTTTGCGGAGGCCACATTGTTCCATCGCCATGTTGCGGCTATGCTTGCGGCTTCCCTCAACGACCGACCGATGACACGTACGTTTTTCCTGCTCGGTTCCCTGTTCGCACTGCTCGGGGTGGCGGCGGGCGCATTCGGCGCGCACGCCCTCCGCGCCCGCCTCACCCCCGACCTGCTGGCAGTGTGGGAGACGGCGGCGCGCTACCAGATGTACCACGCCCTCGCCCTGCTCGTGGTCGCCCACGGCGCGTCGCGCTGGCCGGCGGCGGGGTGGGGCGCGGCGGGATGGCTCTTCACCGCCGGCATCGTGATTTTCTCGGGAAGCCTCTACGTCCTGGCCCTCTCCGGCGCCCGCTGGCTGGGCGCCATCACGCCGCTGGGCGGCCTCGCCTTCCTGGCCGGCTGGGTGATGCTGGCGCTGGCCGGCTCCAGG
>JAHWJV010000256.1 GCA_019348265.1 Gemmatimonadota bacterium | reverse complement strand
AGGCGCAACAAGCCGGCACGTAACTCCTCCAGCCCAGCGGCGGGGAGCAGATCGACGAGCTTCTGCCGCGAAAGCTCGTTGGCGGAACGAGTCAATAGCTCGGTAGCGCGAGGGTTCGCCTCCACGATCCGCCCGTCCGAGTCGAGCACGATCACCGCGTCACCAGCGTTGTGGAGGAGTGCCCGATAACGTGCGTCGGAAACGCGGGCCTCGTGCGCCTTCTCCTGCGCGAACGCCTCCAATCTCGCGTGCGCATCCGCCAGCGCGCGCTGGCTCTGCAGGAGTGCCGCGTTCATGCGCACGACGTCCTCCACGCTCGAGATGAACAGATCGAGGATCTGCTCCTTCTCCGAGGTGATCGCCAGATCCTTGCCGAGGAAGCGGACGTTTACGCCGAGCGACGTCTTGGCGTTGAGGCGGAGCCGGCGGTTATCGAGCACGTGCCGGACGCGGGCCAGCAGGTGATCCGGGTCGTACGGCTTGGTGATATAGTTGTCCGCGCCGCATTCCAGGCCCTGGACGATGTCCATCGGATCCGAAAGGCTCGTCAGAAGGACGACCGGGATATCCCGCGACTCGGGATCCCCCTTGATTCGTCTGCACAGGTCATAGCCATTCATGCCGGGCATGACGATGTCGGTCAGCACGACGTCGAACGGCGCCGCGGCGAGCTGTTCCAGTGCCGACTCCGCGCTGCGCGCGATAACGACCTCGTTTCCCGCCTGCTCGAGCAGCATCCCGAGCGCCGCAGCCTGGGTGGGGCTATCCTCGACCACCAGAATCCGACAAGTCATCGTCCGGCTCCTGAAGCGAGTTCGACCACGAGGCGAGGAGCGATCTCGTGGATCGGAAGGACGGCGTCCACCAGGCGAGCGGCGACGGCTTCGCCGGGCATCCCATAAACCACGGATGTGCTCTCGTCCTGCGCGAGGACGAGCCCTCCCGCGGCGCGTACCGCGCGCAAGCCGTCGACGCCGTCGCGGCCCATTCCAGTCAGGATCACGGCTGCCAGCGCATTCCCGAAGGCGCGCGCTGCCGACTCGAACAGGTAGTTGGCCGACGGACGGAAGCCGCCGACCGGGCCGACGTCTGAGAGTATCGTCCGGCGGTCGGAACCTATGCCGAGATGGCGATGATCGGGCGCCAGCAGGATACGCCCGGCATCGAGCCGCTCCCCACCGCGCGCGACCGTCACCGGTCGCCCGCAACTCGCGGTCAGCCACCGGGCGAGTCCACCGACGAAATCCGTCGCAATGTGCTGAACCACGACGATGGGCAGCGGAAAGTCTCGCGGGAGGCCGCAAAGAATCTCGTGCAGGGCGGCGGGTCCGCCCGTCGAGGCGGCAATGGCGACGAGCCGGATCTCCGGGCCCGCGCCTCGATTCACCGGCGGGCGCACGGGCTCCGATCGGGGCCGCCAGCGTCGGACCACCTTGACCTGCGACATCGCCCTCACCATGGACCGCAGCTGATCCGCGCGATCGGCGAAATGCGGCGAGCGGGGATTGTCTGGGGTCGGCATCACCATGAGCGCCCCGGCCGCGAGCGCATCGAGAGAGAGCTGCACCTGCGCCTGGTCGGCTCGAGACGAGACGATCAGGATCGGCGTGGGAGCGTGAATCATGATTTCCCGCGTGGCCTCGAGCCCGCCCATCACCGGCATATTGACGTCCATGGTGATCAGGTTGGGGCGCAGGCGCAGGGCCATCTCCACCGCCTCCGTGCCGGTCCTCGCCTCACCCACCACCTGGAGCTCCGGGTCCGCCCCGATGATGGCGACGAGCAGAGCCCGGATGGTGGGCGAGTCTTCGGCGATCAGGACGCGGATCATGTCACTACCCGAGCAGCTGCTGGATCGTCTCCAGCAGCTCCTGGTGATCGAAGCTGGACTTCGGGAGGTACGCATCGGCACCCGCCTCGAGGCCGCGCTCCCGGTGGTCCGGCTGGTCCAGGCCGGTCACCAGCACGACGGGTAGCCGCGCGAGCCGGGGAGAGCCGCGGATGGCGGCACACAGTGAGAACCCATCCATGCGAGGCATCTCCACGTCTGAAACGAGCAGGTCGCAGGCACGCTCCTGCAGCAGGCGCCAGGCGTCGCTTCCGTCCACCGCCGTAAGGACCTCGTAGCCCGCGGCCTCGAGGATGCTCTGCTCGAGGGTACGCGTGGTGATGGAGTCGTCGGCGACCAGAATCCTCCGCCGCGCGGGCACTGCCGGAGTCGTATCGCCGCGGGCGAAATCCTCTCGCGCGTGACGCAGCCCCTCCTCGACGGCCGCGGTGGTGTTGAGCACCAGCGCGACGCGGCCGGTTGCGAGGAGTGCGGCTCCGCTTACGAGCGGGGCGGGGCTTCCGACGCCGGAGATCGGGCGGACGACGATGTCCTCCACCGCCGAAAGCCCGTCTACGACGACGGCGAGACGGCGGCCGCCCGCCAGGATGCGCACCAGGAGGAACCGGTCCGCTACCGGCGCCATCCGGTATGGAGGGCCGAGCAGGTTGGCGAGCGAGACGAGAGGAACCAGCCCGTCGGGTGTGTTCAGCACGGAGCGGCCTTCCGCACGACGTATGTCCTCGGCGCCTACCTCGAGGACTCGCTCCACGTGGGCGGACGGGATTGCCAGTACCTGAGATCCCAGCGTCACGAGCAGGGCGTGCAGCGTTGCGAGCGAGGGCGGACACTCGAGGGTGAACGTGGTGCCCTGGCCCGGGAAAGACGCCATCGACACACTTCCCCCTGCCCGCGCCATCGCCGCCGCCACCACGTCCAGGCCTACACCCCTCCCGGAGATCGACGTCGCCTCCGACCTCGAGGAGAAGCCAGCGCGGAAGAGAAGCTGTGCGAGGTCTCCGTCCGTTTCGGGGATCGGGAGCCCGCGGCGCGCCGACTCCGCTGTGATCGCGGCCCTGTCGAGCCCGCGACCGTCATCACGCACGCGAACGAAAAGACGGCCCCCCTCGACGGCGGCGGAGACGGTGACGGTGGCGTCACGCGGCTTTCCGGAGCTCGCCCGTTCCTCAGCCCCTTCGATCCCGTGATCGATCGCGTTGCGGACGAGCTGCAGCAGCGGATCCCCGAGAAGGTCGACCACCGTCCGGTCCACCTCGACGCTCCCGCCGACGAGCTCGAAGCGGATCTCCTTGCCCGTAGCGCTGGCAAGGTCCCGCACGGCGCGAGGGAGCGCCCTACAGGCATCGGAGAACGGCCGGAGGCGTAGCCCCTGTACGCGTACTCCGATCTCGCTGGTCACCTGGAGGAGACCCCGTACGTCCTCGCGGGCTTCCGCGGAAAGACGACGAGAATCGGCGACGATCTGCCGGACATTCCGCGCTACCCGTTCGAGCGCATGACGGACAGCCGTCTCTTCAGGGGAGCCTTGGACAGCGAATCGCAGCGCACGTGCGGAGCGGTCCCACTCGGTGCTCCACCGGCCGGCCGCCTCGCGGATCTCATCCAGCGCGCCTGGAAGAGCAGCCACTCTCCCGCCCGAGATTACGAGTTGGCTGACGGCGGCGACCAGCGAGTCGAGCTTTTCCGCCTCGACTCGGACCTGCTCGCTCATGTTCGTTACGGGCGTTCCGGACGGCACCGGAAGCGGGGGGGGCGGCTCGCGCTCGATTTCTACAGCGTCGGGAAGTTCGCTGGCTTCCCCGCCCGACAAACCGCCACGGAGACGCAGTCTCAGCGCGGCGAGCGGGGAATCGTCCAGCGGGCGACCGGCCACGAGCCGCTCCCGCGCATCCGAGAGGGCATCCGCGCTCTCGAAAAGCACCGAAAACTCCTTCGCGGCGAGGACCAGCTTTCCCTCACGCGCCGCCGCCAACAGCGACTCCAGGACGTGACAGACTTCCTCCACCTCGGGAACGTGCGCCGCGTGGGCGGCGCCCTTCAGGGTATGCACGACCCGGAAGACAGAGCCGAGCAGCGGTGTGCTCTTGGGCTCCGTCTCGAGCGCGAGAAGTTCCTTGTTCAGGACGGCGAGCTGCTCCTCGAGCTCGATCAGGAAGACCCCGAACAGCCGCCTGGCGAGATCGTCCTCGTTCACGCGGTTGCCGACCGCCTGTATTCGCGTCCGTTCGCGCCGGTCAGTCGAACCAGGATGTTACCCTGGTCGCTGAGTCCCTGCGCGGCCTGCTCCGCCTGCTTGGTCGAGGCCAAAGTCTGCTGGGTAGCGTCCAGGATGTTGCCCATGGCCTGCCGGATCTGCTCCATGCCGGCCGCCTGCTGCCCGGCGGACGCGGCGATCTGCGCGGCCGCGTGCGCGGCCTCCGTCACCGCCTCGGAGAGCGAGCGGATCGTCTCCCCGGCCTCCTCCACCTGCGTCGCACCCGCGGCGGCTTGCTGAGTACCGCGCTCGGTCGACATCACCGCCGCGCTGGTGGCGCGCTGGATCTCTCCAAGGATCTCCCGGACCTGCACCGTCGCCCGTTTCGACTGGTCGGCGAGGCTGCGCACCTCCCCCGCCACTACCGCGAACCCCCGCCCCTGCTCTCCCGCCCGCGCGGCTTCCACTGCGGCGTTCAGCGCCAGGATGTTCGTCTGGCCGGCGATGTCGTTGACAGTGGCGATGATCTCGCCGATGGATTGCGCCTGTGCCGCGAGCGCGAGAATGCTCTCCGCGATCGACGCGACCTGCTCCTGCACGCCCGCCATCGCGGTGATCGAGCGATCCACCGCGCCTCGGCCTTGCTTGCTGATCTCCGCGGCACGGTGGGCGGAGTCGGCCACGGCGCGGGCACGCTCCGTAGACTGCGCGGCGGTTTGCGACACTTCATCGACCGTCGCCGACGTCTCCACTACCGCCGCTGAGGTCTCCGCGGCGCTCGATGCTTGCTGAGCGGTCGCTGCAAGAATCTCCGCCGCGCTGGATGCCAGAACGCCTGTCGTGGCCTGTAGCGGGCGAGTCACGGCGCGGTTGAGGAGCATCCCGGAAGTGAGGCCGAGCAGGAGCACCAGGAGGTCAAGGAGGCCGTCGCCCAGATCGAGGCCGCCGGCTACGACCCCGACCAGGTCGGCCCTGTCCTGCAACAGCTCATGGACAGCGTCAACGACCATGTCGAGGAAGAGGAGAGCGAGGTCCTCCCTAAGCTAAGATGCGCGAGGCCCTCAGCGAGGAGCGGCTGACGGCGCTCGGGCAGCAGGCAGCGGCAGCGAAGCTCGAGAACATGATGACGATCATCGACCTCGACGAGCTGACCAGGGACGAGCTGTACGAGCTGGCCCAGACAACCGGCATCGAGGGCCGTTCCGACATGAACAAGGACGAGCTCATCAACACCCTCCAGGGCGCCTGAAGGCTCGGCGTCGAGACCAAGGCCGGCGCCGACGAAGAAGCCGAAGACGACCGCAGCGGACGGTCAGGGCGTGCGGCTCGGTCACCCTGGCGATGTCGTCGGGTCGTTGGTGATCGCCGGGACCGCGCCCGGAAGGGCGAGGGCTGCTACGAGGGCGCCGAGGTGCGCATCTGCGACACTGACGTCGTCGCGTCCAGAATCCAAGC
>JAHWJV010000255.1 GCA_019348265.1 Gemmatimonadota bacterium | reverse complement strand
GGCTGGAACTGGATCCTCGCCTTCCTCTACATCGCCGCCGCCATCATCCGCCTCGCGCGCTTCAACGTCGAGCAGGCGGGGAGCGCCAAGGTCGCCTTTCATGGTCTCCCCTCGCCCAACGCGGGCGTGACCATGGCGACGTTCTATACCTTCTCGCAGACCGCGTTCGCCCGTACGTACCTCGCCGAGATCAATCTCGAGAGAGCGGCCGCGTGGATGACCGTCGGTGTGGCCGGGCTGATGATCAGCAACGTGCTCTACCCGGTCATCCCCCGCTTCACCATCCGCACCCCGGGTGGACGGCTCGCCTTTGCTCTGGCGATCGGATCGTTGGTCGCCGCTTTCACGGTACCGGAGTATTTCTTCTTCGTGATGGCCGTGACGTACATCGTGTATGGCCTGACGCAGACGGTGGTGCTCGGGTTCCTGGAGCGGCTCCCGGCACGCGACCCGCTCGCGGACGAAGAGGACGACGAAGGGGAGGTGCGCGACCTGGATTACGGCGAGATCCAGCGACGGCCCCGCATCCGTCGCCGCCGACGCCGCCCACTCCCACCCGAGGATGCACCGTGAGTGATTTTCAGGTCGAGGTGCGCGTGGTTCCGCGCGAAGGGATTCTGGACCCGCAGGGCAAAGCCGTGGCGGGTGCGCTGAAGTCGCTCGGCTTCGCCGGGGTCGACCACGTGCACGTCGGCCGGCTGGTCACGCTCAGCCTCTCTGCTGCTTCGCCCGAGGAGGCGCAGCACGCCGCCGTGGCCATGTGCCGGCAGCTGCTCGCCAACCCGGTGACCGAGGACTTCGACGTCCGCATCCTGGAGGCGGCGGGATCATGAAGGTCGGCGTGATCACCTTTCCGGGCTCCAATTGCGACTACGACTGCTACAAGGCCGCGCAGGAGGTGCTCGAGGGGGAGACGATCTTTCTCTGGCACAAGGAGCACGATCTCCGGGGCGTGGACGCCGTGTTCCTGCCGGGCGGGTTCAGCTATGGCGACTACCTGCGCGCCGGCGCGATCGCGCAGCTCAGCCCTATCATGAACGAGGTCCGCCAGTTCGCCGCCGCCGGGGGCCCGGTGATCGGCATCTGCAACGGCTTCCAGATCCTGTGCGAGGCGGGAATGCTCCCGGGCGCGCTGATCCGCAATCGCTCGCTCCGCTTCATCTCCCGCCCGGTCCACATCCGCGTCGAGCAGAGCCGCCCCCCGTTCACCTCGGAATACGGGGCAGGTCGGGTCCTGCGCGTGCCGATCGCCCACGGCGAAGGCTGTTACATCGCCGACGAGCCGGTGCTCGACGCGCTCGAGGCCGAGGGACGCGTCCTGTTCCGCTACTGCACGCCCGATGGCGAGGTGACGGAAGCCGCCAACCCCAACGGCTCCGCCCGCAACATCGCTGGCATCGTGAACGAGGCCGGTAACGTCCTCGGGATGATGCCGCACCCGGAACGAGCCGTCGAGCCGCTCCTGGGAAGTGCCGATGGAGCGCCGCTCTTTGAATCCCTGGGGGCCCACCTGACGTCGATGATGATTTACAAATGATGAATGATGAATGCGATTCATCCCGGTAATTCATCATTCATCATCCATCATTCATAATTGCCGATTCGATGCCCGCAGCAGGTCAGTTGCTTGTCCAGCCCCGCCCTGGCGACCCGGAGGTCACCGCCACGCTGGTGGAGGACCATGGACTCTCCGAGGTCGAGTACGCCAAGATCCTGGAGATCATGGGGCGCGTACCGACCTTCACGGAGCTGGGGATCTTCAGCGCCATGTGGTCGGAGCACTGCGGCTACAAGAACTCGAAGCCGCTGCTGCGTACGCTTCCCACCAGAGCGCCGTGGGTGCTGCAGGGGCCTGGCGAGAACGCCGGGGTGATCGACGTCGGCGACGGGCTGGCGGTCGCGTTCAAGATCGAGTCGCACAATCACCCCTCCGCGGTGGAGCCTTACCAGGGCGCGGCGACGGGCGTCGGCGGAATCCTGCGCGACGTCTTCACGATGGGAGCTCGGCCCATCGCGGTGCTGAACTCCCTCCGCTTCGGTGAGCTGGACGGCGCGGACGGAGCGCGGGTGCGATACCTCTTCGCGGGAGTCGTGAAGGGGATCGGCGACTACGGCAACTGCGTCGGCATTCCCACGGTCGGCGGCGAGGTGTACTTCGACGCGGCGTACGAGGGCAACCCGCTGGTGAACGCGATGGCGATCGGGCTCCTGAAGAAGGAGGAGCTGATCACCGCCGCGGCGTCGGGCGTCGGCAACCCGATCATGGCCGTAGGATCGAAAACGGGCCGCGACGGCATCCACGGCGCGACCTTCGCGAGCGCGGAGCTGACGGCGGAGAGCGAAGCGAAGCGGCCGATGGTGCAGGTCGGCGACCCGTTCACGGAGAAGCTGCTGCTCGAGGCATCGCTGGAGCTGATCCGCTCCGGCCATATCGTCGGGATCCAGGACATGGGCGCGGCCGGGCTCGTCTCTTCGTCCACCGAGATGGCCGCGCGCGGCGGCACCGGCGTGGACATCGAGATCACGCTGGTTCCCGTCCGCGAGCGGGGAATGACGCCCTACGAGATCCTCCTCTCCGAGACGCAGGAGCGGATGCTCGTGGTGGCGAAGGAGGGACGCGAGGAGGACGTACGCGACATACTGGGTCGATGGGACCTGGACGCGGAGACGATCGGCTACGTGACGGACACGGGACGCTACGTGGTGCGGGAGAATGGGGCGGTGGTGGCCGACATCCCCGGGGAGCCGCTAGTCGACGAGTGCCCGACGTACACTCGCGAGGGGCGCGAGAACCCGGAGATCACGAAGCTGCGCGAGTGGACTCCGTCGGCGCTGGCCCCACGGCATGAGGAGCGCGATCCGACCTGGACGCTGCGGCGGCTGCTCGATTCTCCCTCCATCGCATCGAAGCGCTGGGTCTATGAGCAGTACGATACCACGGTCCGGACCAACACGGTGGTGGGGCCGGGCTCGGATGCGGCCGTCGTGCGTTTGCGGGGCACGCGCAAGGCGATCGCCGCCTCGGTGGACGCCAACGGGCGCTACGTCTACCTGAATCCGTTCGCGGGTGGGGCGATCGCGGTGGCCGAGTCCGCGCGGAACCTGGTGTGCTCGGGCGCCCGGCCGCTCGCCGTTACCGACAACCTCAACTTCGGCAACCCGCTCAAGCCTGAGGTGTACCACCAGCTCTCGGAGGCGGTTCGCGGGATCGGCGAGGCATGCCGGCGGCTGGAGACGCCGGTCACGGGCGGCAACGTCTCGCTGTACAATGAGAACCCGCGCGGGGCCATCTACCCCACGCCGACAATCGGGATGGTGGGGCTGATCGACGACCTCGAACACATCACCACGGCGGCGTTCAAGGAAGACGGCGACGCGATCGTCCTGCTCGGCGCGAACAGCGCGGAGCTCGGCGGGAGCGAGTACCTGAAGGCAATCCACGGGCTCGTCGCCGGAGACGCCCCGGCGCTCGATCTCGACGCGGAAAGCGCGTTGCAGGGCGCGCTGCTCGAGGCGATCCGGGCCGGGCTCGTGCAATCGGCGCACGACTGTGCGGAAGGCGGGCTCGCGGTGGCGCTGGCGGAGTCGGCCATTGGTGCGGATGAGGCGCGGGGCGTCGAGGCGAGCCTGGACGATGAGCTCCCGCTCAACGCGCTGCTCTTCGGTGAGGCCCAGAGCCGCGTCGTCGTGAGCTGCCGCCCCGGCGATCTTACGACCCTCCTGGAGCGGATGCGAGCCGCGGGGGTTCCCGCGGCGGAGATCGGGCGAGTCGGTGAGCGGGGTGGGCGCGTTTCGATCGCCACGCGCGAGGGCACGGTCGACGCCCCGGCGGCGGAGCTCGCGGCGATCTACTTCGGCGCGATCCCGCGCCGGATGGACGGAACGCCGGAAGCGGTCGACGCCATGTTGCGCTCCGAGATCGATCGGCGCTGACACGCTTCGGTGGCATTCACTCGCAGTATCGAGGGCACATGTGTGGAATCGCAGCGGTAAGCGGCGTTCCGGAAGCCGCGAAGCTCGTGTTCCTGTCGCTCTACTCGCTTCAGCACCGGGGCCAGGAGGCGGCCGGGATCGTATCGGTGGACGGAGCCGGGGTACGAAGCCGCGTCCATAAAGGGACGGGGCTGGTCTCCGACGCCTTCGATGGTACGGACCTGGAGGACATGGAGGGCGATCTCGCGGTGGGCCACATCCGTTACTCCACCGCCGGGGGCGCCGGTCTCCACAACGCGCAGCCGCTGCTGGTGCGCTACAGTGAGGGCGACCTCTCGCTCGCGCACAATGGCAATCTCACCAACGCGCACGAGCTCAGGAGCCGGCTCGTCGGCGAGGGCGCGCTCTTCCAGTCTACGATCGACTCGGAGGTGATCGTCCACCTGATCGCGAGGTCGCGGCGCGAGGGTGTCGACGCGCAGATCGACGACGCGCTCTCGCAGCTGCAGGGCGCGTTTTCACTTCTGCTCACCGTCGGCGATACGCTCTATGCCGCGCGCGATCCGCACGGCTTCCGGCCTCTGGTCCTCGGGATCAAGGACGGTGGAGTCGTGGTCGCCTCGGAGACCTGCGCCCTCGAAATCCTCGGTGCGCAGTATCTCCGGGACATCGCGCCCGGTGAGGTGCTGCGGATTCACGGCGGCGAGATCACCGCGTTGCGTCCGCTGGTGCCGAACGGCCCGCCCGCGCCCTGTGTATTCGAACTGGTTTACTTCGCGAGGCCGGACTCGAAGCTGTGGGGTCAGTCGGTCGACCGGGCGCGGCGCTCATTCGGCCGCCAGCTCGCGCTCGAGCAGCCGGCCGAGGCGGACTGCGTGATCTCGGTGCCGGACTCCGCGAATTCCGCTGCGCTGGGATTCTCCGAGGCATCGGGGATCCCGTTCGAGCTCGGCCTCATCCGCAACCACTACGTCGGCCGTACCTTCATCGAGCCTTCGCAGGCCGGGCGCGACTTCAAGGTTCGCCTCAAGTACAGCCCCGTCCGGGAAGTGCTCGCCGGCAAGCGTGTGGTGGTGATCGACGACTCGCTGGTGCGCGGCACTACGTCTCAGGGTCTGGTGGCGCTGCTGCGAGAGGCGGGGGCGAAGGAGGTCCACTTCCGTCTGGCTTCCCCGCCCGTCCGTAACCCCTGCTACTACGGCATCGACATGCCGACCCGCGGGGAGCTCATCGCATCGAGGATGAGCACGGACGAGATCCGCGAGCACCTCGGTGTCGACTCACTCGGCTACCTCTCGCTGGAGGGGATGCTCGAGTCGGTCGAGGAAGCGGGCCCGTTCTGCGCGGCCTGCTTCTCAGGCGAATACCCGACCCCGCTCGCCGACGTGGATCGCGGCTACGCGGTCGCGACCGGGTGCGACTGAACCCGGGCTGCCGGTCCCGCGCACGCGTATCATCCTGAAGAACTACTCGGATCTGGAGGATTCATGAAATACCGTACGTACCCGGGCACGGACATAACCGTCTCGGAAGTCGGCTTCGGCGTCTGGACCCTCGCGGCCGGCTG
>JAHWJV010000254.1 GCA_019348265.1 Gemmatimonadota bacterium | reverse complement strand
TGCGGGGCTTCTTGCCGCCGTCGCCGTTGCCGCTTATGGCCGAGAGGATCTCGTCGCGCTCGCGATCGGAGAATGCGTAGCGGATCTTGTCCTTGCCGCGCGCACCTGCCGGTTCGATCTGATACAGCGGCGGCTGGGCGATGTAGACGTAGCCGGCGTCGATCAGGTCGCGCATGTGGCGGAACAGAAACGTCAGCACCAGCGTGCGGATGTGGGCGCCGTCGACGTCGGCGTCCGTCATCAGGATGATCTTGTGATAGCGGGCGTTCTTGACGTCGAACTCGTCGTCGCCGATGCCGGTGCCGATCGCGGTGATGATCGCCCGGATCTCCTCGTTGGAGAGGATCTTGTCGAAACGGGCGCGCTCCACGTTGAGGATCTTCCCCTTGAGCGGGAGGATCGCCTGGTAGGCGCGGTCGCGCCCCTGCTTCGCGGAGCCGCCGGCGGAGTCGCCCTCGACGATGTAGATCTCCGACGCCTCGGGGTTGTTCATCGAGCAGTCCGCGAGCTTGCCGGGAAGCACGCCCGTCTCCAGCGCGCTCTTCTTCCGCGTCAGGTCGCGGGCCTTGCGCGCCGCCTCGCGAGCCCGCGCCGCCGAGACCGCCTTCTCGATGATCGCGCGCGCGACGCCGGGGTGCTCCTCGAGGAACTCGCCGAGCTTCTCCGCCACCACGCTCTCGACCGCGCCTTTCACCTCGCTGTTCCCGAGCTTCGTCTTCGTCTGACCCTCGAACTGCGGCACCTTCACCTTCACCGAGAGCACGCAGGTGAGACCCTCGCGAACATCGTCACCGGAGAGCGCGTCCATCCCGCCCTTCTTGAAGAGACCGGACTTGCGCGCGTAGTCGTTGATGGAGCGCGTCAGCGCCGACTTGAAGCCGGTGAGGTGCGTCCCACCCTCGTGGGTGTTGATGTTGTTCACGAAGGTGAAGGTGTTCTCGTTGTAACCGTCGTCGTACTGCAGTGCGACCTCGATCTCCGCTTCCGGACGCGACGTCTCCAGGTAGATCGGCTCGGGATGCAGTGGCTTCCGGTTGCCGCGCAGGTATTCGACGAACGTTTTGAGGCCGCCCTGGAAGTGGTACTCCTCCGCGCGGACCTTTCCCTCGTCGTCCACCTTCCGCTCGTCCCTCAGCGTCAGCTTCACCCCCTTGTTCAGGAAGGCGAGCTCGCGGAGCCGGTTCGAGAGGGTGTCGAAGGAGTAGTCGGTCTCGGGGAAGATCTCGCGGTCGGGAAGGAAAGAGACGGTCGTGCCGGTGTCGTTCTTCGCCACCTTGCCGAGTACGGTCAGCTCCTGCGTCTTGTCGCCGCGCGCGAAGGCGATCTCGTACATGGTGCCGCCGCGCTTCACGGTGACCTTGAGCCACTCGGAGAGGGCATTCACCACGGACACGCCGACGCCGTGCAGGCCGCCGGAGACCTTGTAGGACCCGTCGCCCTCGTTGTCGAACTTTCCGCCCGCGTGCAGCACCGTCAGCGCCAGCTCCACCGCCGGAATCCCCTCGGTCGGGTGGATGTCGACCGGGATGCCGCGCCCGTTGTCGACCACGGTGATCGAGTCGTCGGCGTGGATCACCACGTCTACGCTGTCGGCGTGACCCGCGAGCGCTTCGTCGATCGAGTTGTCGACGACCTCGTAAACCAGGTGGTGAAGGCCCCGCGGCCCCGTCGAGCCAATGTACATCCCGGGACGCTTCCGGACGGCCTCGAGGCCCTTCAGCACCTGGATTTGACCCGCGTTGTATTCCTTGGCCGCCATTGATTCTATCCGCTCGGTTCAGGTACGATATCGGAATGATTCCTCTACCCCGGAGCCGCCGCTAAGTGCCGGTAAATAGGCTATCAGCTATCAGCTATCAGCTACCGGTCGTTTTGGCTCAGGGGCTGGCGTTCTCTCCCATCCCGAAGCCGTGATGACTGATAGCTGATAGCTGATAGCTGATAGCTTCTACTCCGTTCCCATCACGAAGACGATCTGCCGGATTCGGCCCTCGCCCTTGCCGGCATTCAGGCGCCGCATCAGGTCGGCCTTCATCAGGTTGAGCTCCATGAGCCACGGCGAGTTGGTGACCGCGACGAAGAGCACGCCCTCGGACACCCGCTGGGGCCGGGTGACGGCAGCGATCTGGGGGCCGACCAGCGACTCCCATTCGGTGAGCACCGAAGCGGCCTCGAGCTTGGCGCCGAGGCCCTTCCGGTGGAGGACGCGGGCGAGCAGGTCTCCGACGAGCTGGGGCTTACCGGCTTTGGGATCGTGCGGAGGTGGGCGCACGGGCGATGGTGCTGCGTGGATCGGGGTCCGCGGGGGTCGCTTCTCCTGGGCGTATGAGGTGAGGAATTTACCACCCCCGCTCCGCCGGGTCAAAGCGGCGAGACCACTCCGTCCCGAATGCTCCAGCGGGGCAGCGCGCCCCCACGGACCTCGACGTCGGTCTCTTTCGGAGCGGTGAGGATCACCTGACCGCCCTCCTCGTTCTCGACCCACTCGAGGATGCGCCGGGAGCGGCCGGGATCGAGCTCCGCGAAGACGTCGTCGAGCAGGATGATCGGCTCGTCGGCCGCTTTCTCGCGCAGCGTCTCGGCCTCGATCATTCGCAGAGCGATGGCGGCGGTGCGCTGCTGCCCGCCGGAGCCGAACGTCCGTAGGTCCGTCCATGCCCCGGTGGCGATGTCCCTCCCGCGGATGCGGAGGTCGTCGCGATGAGGCCCCACCAGCGTCATCCCGCGGCGGGACTCGCGGTCCCTGGACCGGCCGAGCTCGTGGGTGAATGCCTCGCCGAGCTGGTCCGGGTCCAGCGCCGCCGCCTGCTCGGCATACGCGGGGATAGACGGCTCGTAGGCGATCGTCGCGGCGCCTCCATCGGCGATCCCGCGGACGTGGCGTGCGAACGCGGCGGCGCGCTCATCCACCCAGCGCGCCCGCGCCGCGATCAGGCGGCACCCCCACGTCACCAGCCCGTCGTCCCAGGCGCTCACCACGAGGGTCGGCGCCGCCCGGCGCAGTAGCGCGTTCCGCTGCGCCAGGACCTGCCGGTACTTCTGCAGCGCGTGCAGATAACCGGGCGCCGTCAGCGACAGGACGATGTCCAGGAAGCGGCGCCGCTCGCCCGGGCTTCCCGCCACGATCGCCACATCGGAAGGCGAGAACACCACCACCCCCACCGTGCCGAGCGCGTCGCCCAGCCGCTCCGGCTCCGATCCGTTCACGGTCACCTTCTTCCGCTTCGCCCTCCGGTCGAACGCCGCCGCCACCTTCTGCGTCCCCTCCGGCGTGCGCGCCTCCCCTTCCACCCGGAACACCTCCTCCCCGAACCTCACCAGCTGCTCGTCCGCCGCCCCCCGGAATGATCGGAAGATCTCCAGGTAGTAGATCGCCTCCAGCAGGTTGGTCTTCCCCTGCCCATTGTCCCCCACCAGCGCCACCCCCTGCGCCGGGAACTCCAGGCGCTGGTCGGCCAGGTTGCGGAAGTTGCGAAGCTGGATGGAGGAGAGGAACACGGGATGATTTTCAATTTTGAATTTTGAATTTTGAACTGGAGACGGTCCCTCTGTTGCCGTCCCACCGCTCCCATCATCAACTCAAAATTCAAATTAAAAATTGAAAATTTCAGTCATTCCCCTTTGAACTCCGCCTGCCGCTTCTCGAGAAAGGCCTTCATCCCTTCCCGCATGTCGCCCGTAGAGGCGAGGAGGCCGAAGAGGTTGGATTCGAGGGCGAGTCCGTCGTCCAGGGACATGTCCATCCCTCGGGTGACGCACTCGATGGCCAGGGCGATGGCGGTGGGGCCGTTCCGGAGGATGGTGAGCAGTAGCTCGCGGGTCGCCTGGAGCAGGGCTTCCGGGGCGACGACGCGGTTGACCAGTCCGATTCGGTGAGCCTCCGCGGCGTCGATCATCTCGCCGGAGAGGATCAGCTCGAGCGCGCGGCCTCTCCCCACCAGCCGGGGCAGGCGCAGGGTGCCGCCGTATCCGGGGATGATCCCGAGCTTGACCTCCGGGAGCCCGAAGTGCGCGGAATCGGCAGCGACCCGCAGGTGACAGGCGAGCGCGAGCTCGCAGCCGCCCCCCAGCGCGAACCCGTTCACCGCCGCGATCACCGGCTTGGGGGAGAGCTCGATCTCGCGGAAGACTCGCTGCCCGAGCCGGCTCACCGCGACTCCCTCGATGGAGCCCATCGCGGCCAGCTCGGCGATGTCCGCTCCCGCCACGAACGCCTTGCTCCCACTGCCGGTGATGATCACCCCGCGGACGTCGTCGCTTTCGCGCACCCGCCGCATCGCCTCACCCAGCTCGGCGATCGTCGCCGCGTCGAGAGCGTTCAACTTGTCAGGGCGCTGCACCGTGATCGCAGCGATCCCGTCGGCCACCTCATACGCCAGATTCTGGTAGTGCGTCATGCGGGCAACTTACCTCGCCGCTCCCGAAGCGTCCAGCGGAAGAACCACCTCGAAATGCGTCCCCGCGCCCGCCACGCTGCGAACCTGGATCCTGCCGCCGTGCTCCTCGACGATCTCGCGCGCGACCACCAGACCGAGCCCTATCCCGCCGCCCTTGCCGGAGACGAACGGCTGGAAAATGGAGTCGGCGATCTCCGGCTTTATCCCGGGGCCGGTGTCGATCACGCCGATCACTGCGCTGTCGCCCTGTCGCTGCAGCGTCACCGTCAGACGTGCATCCTGCTGGCTACCCATCGCTTCCCGCGCGTTGGTGACGAGGTTCTCGAGCGCCTGGCGCAGATAGTACGCGTCCGCCGACACGATGCATTCCTCGAGCGGAGCGCACTCCACTGCCAGCGCCGCGTTACGCCCCTCCACCTGCGAGATCTCGCGTACCAGGACGTGCAGCGCCAGCGGCTCCCGATTGATCACCCGAGCCGCTCCCGCCGCGTAGGCGGAAAGCTCCTCCAGCATAGTCGCCATCCGGGTCGCCTCCGCCCCCACCGCACGCGCCGAATCCCGGTGCGCTGCCGGGTTCGCCGCCACCGACGTGTCCTGCAGCAGGTCCGCGTGCAGCATGATGGTCTGCACCGGGTTCTTCACCTGGTGCAGGATCCTGGCGACGGCGGTGCCCATCGCGGCGAGGCGCCGCTGCTCCTCGAGGCGCTCCTCCGCCCATCTCCACCGCCGATACGCGATTACGGCCGAAACCGAGCCCACCGCGGCAAGCGCCAGGCTCGCCGCGAGGAGGAGGTCGCGACCGACGACGGAGAACATGTGGGGTGGGGGGCTGAGCGTGGCGAGCAGGACGTCACCCGCCGAAGGGGGGAGCGGCCGTGAGATCACCCCGAAGCGGTCAACGCTCCGGGGGTGTGCGGCGGGGGCGGTGGCGGCTGATGGTGAAGGAGACGGGAATGCCCTGGTCTTCGCCACTGGGAGCCACGGTCTCGACCGTGATCCGACGAACCACTCCCTGCGCGTCGTCCAAAGAGACTTCGATGTCGAGCCCGAGCTCCCTCGACTGAATGCGGGTGCGCACCTTGGGGCCGGGATCCGCCTGCGGCTGATCTCCGTTCAGATCGGAAG
>JAHWJV010000253.1 GCA_019348265.1 Gemmatimonadota bacterium | reverse complement strand
AAGACCCGCCCGTAGAGCGCCATCCCCGCCTCCAGGCACGCCTCCGTCACGCCCCCGATCACCTTGGGCGTGTTGCGCGTGTGCCAAATGGCGTTCCCCGGATCCACCCGCTCCGGAGAGAAGCAGAGGAAGGAATCCCCCCCCACCTTGACCCCGCTCTCCTCCAGGATGGGCAGCATCACCTCTCTCGTGGTCCCCGGATAGGTGGTCGACTCCAGGATCACGAGCTGCCCGGGCCTGATCGCGTGCAGCACCGCATAGCTGGCGCTGACCACGTAGGAGAGGTCGGGGTCCTTGATCTTGTTCAGCGGGGTGGGCACGCAGATCGCGACCGCGTCGCACTCCGAGAGTCGCGACAGATCGGTGGTCGCACTCAGCAGCCCCTCGCCCACATAGGCCCCGAGCAGCTCGGAGCTGACGTCCTGGATGTGGCTCTCCCCGCGCGTGATGCCCTCCACCACCCGATCCGAGAGGTCGAAGCCCAGCACCGGTATCCGCTACGTGCCATCTCGACCGCCAGCGGCAGGCCGACATAGCCCAGACCGATCACGCCCACTACGGCGGTGCGGTCGGCAATCCGTGTATACAAGTCGCTCATCTGTGGTTTCTAGGGCACAGGAGGTTTGGCCCCGCCGTCGCACCTGGGGAGAACTAGAGGGTAGCCCGAACGCCGAGAGTGGCGTTCAGGTTGAATACATCCCGATCGAAGCCGCGATTCAGGTTGTAGACTCCTGCCAGGCCTGCCTCGATCTCCCAGCGCCCGCGGAAAACGAGTGCTTCTGCTCCCAGTGTCTGCATGACGTCTGGTCGGTCCACCTGCCTGGTCTGCAGGTAATTTCCCTGCTCCTGCCGAAGCTCCCGTCTCCAGGATACACTCCACCGGCCACCGGCGTGGTACAGGTCCAGCCCGAGTGTGGAACCCACCCCGCCGTATGCGGCGGGAGAGCCGAGCAGCTGGCCCAACTGGGTGTGCCCCTGCCGGGTGTCACTATGGGGGTAGAAATAGGCCTGGTGGCGTACTCGGTTCAGGTGCGTGCGATCCGCGTTCACCACCTCCCCCCGCACCGTCCAGAGCCTCTCACCGCGTCCGTCCCAGAGTTTCCGGAATCCCAGCATGTACCCGGTGTTGTGGTCCGGCTCCAGCAGGAAGTCGCGGAGGTTGTGCCGGTGATCCTCGCTCGCGAACTCGCCGTAGACCTCGAAGCCGCTGTTCGGCAGCGCCCAGCGCATGAAGGCCGAGGCGAGCTGATTCCCGAGCGCGGATTCCGGGATCTCGGTGAGATCGTCCTTCAGGAACGTCTCGAACGGCTTCAGGACGAGCGCGCCATCGATCCCGGACGACGGCCAGGGTATATGGAAGAATCGGCTACCGCCGATTTCTAGCCCGGGAATTCCTCGCGGAGTGAAGACGGCGAGGAGTCCCGGCATGAAGCGCGAACCGGAGGCACCGGAGTCGGCGGGCATTGGCGAGTAAGCCGACTGCCCTAGCTTTCCCCATATCACGCGCCCATGCGCCTTCCCGATCCAGAGATTCAGAGGTTTGGAGGTGCCGGCGAAAACGTGTGCGAACCCCGGAGCATTGTTGCCGAGAATGAGCGGATACTCCACCGCCGGCCCCCAGTACTGGTTGGCCGTCGAGACACCTAATGCGGCGGGCCCGAAATCGACGCGCAGCGTACTTTGACCCGGATCGATCCGAGTGTACGGCCGGTTGCCGAACCGTTGCGGAAGATCGATCGTGCCGGGGTGTCTGCCGTCTTCATAGATACTGCTACCATCGGGAACTTCGGCGAGCTGGAACGCGGCGTTCTCCGCGCGGAATAGCATGGGGGCGAGCGTGAGCGACACCTGCCGATAGCGCGCGGTAAAGCCCACCTGCACGGCAGTTGTTACTCCGCGGCCCGCCCAGATCGGCCCGTCGTTGGCACCGTAGGGGAACGCGGAATTGAAGAGAGCCCGCGCCCGCGGCGCGTGGAGGTTGAACTCCAGATCGGACCCGTTACGGACACCAAAGCGGTACCTGGAGGCCCATGGGTGCGTGGAATCTCGCGGAGCCAGCCGGTTTACCTCCGCGACCGAGAAGCTCCGAACCGACCAGGGATATAGCGTGCTCTTGCCGCCGATCTGGAGCAGCCGCAGGTAATTCTCCACCTCCTCGCCGGCAAACACCTCTCCGAGCACGCTCGAAGCCTGGGCGACGGCCGAAGAAGCGGAGGAGATCGAGAGGGTGAGTACGCCGATAAGCACAACCTTCAACGGTGCGAGAGACCACGGCCCCCGCCCGCGGCGGAACCGTCCATTCAACGGCGGCATACCGCCGCTGAGACCCCCCACGGAGGCCGACCTCCCGGCCGGAGATACTTCACACATGGTCCGCATGGATTCGGTGCAAGCGCCGCAGATCTGCTGCTTTCCGCGAGTTTTGACGACTCGGACGATTCTTCTGTGGCCCGCAGGAGGCGATCGGACCGAGGTTGTAGTTTTCCAGCCTACTATGTTATGCTAATGACGCTTCCTTGTCTAGCAACCTGTGGGAGAAATGAACCGAACGATCCGCAGCACCGGGGCGCATGCCGTCGCGATGCTCGTTCTTGCCACGCCGGGTCTGCACGCGCAGTCCAGAGACACGACCCCGGACGCCGGCTGGCTCACGCCGCTCGCGACGATCGGATCGTCGTGGGAGGATCGAGCCCGCGTGCAGCAGCTGCTCGGCAGGGCGAGCGCCGATGGCTTTCTGATCCGCTCGCCCTCTTCGGAGACGCCCGGGCTCGCGGGGAGTGGTCGAGTTCGGTGGTCGCTCCTCGTGCCGGAGGTCGGGGGTACGTGGAACACCCGGATCCCTTTCTCATGGGATGACGGGGCGATGTGGGCCGGCAGGGGGACGAATCTTCAGGTCACGGCCGGCGCCAGAATCGCGGCAGGTCCGGTTTCGGCGATCCTCGCGCCCGAACTCACGTACTCGCAGAACCTCCCGTTCCAGACGTTTCCGGGCGCCGCGACGAGCAGCACCTTCTCGTCGCCTTGGTACGCCGGCCAGCGTTCGGCGGATCTCCCCCACCGCTTCGGTGACAGGCCGCTTCTCTATGTACACGCCGGCCAGAGCACCGTTTCGATGACCGGGCGAGGGGTGGTCGGCGGGGTCTCCACGGAGAACCAGTGGTGGGGACCGGGAGTCCGCAACGCCATTGTAATGAGCAACCAGGCTGCGGGATTCCCACACGCCTTTCTCCGGACCTCCGCTCCCGTGCGCACCCGGCTTGGGGCGTTCGAGGGGAAGTGGATCCTGGGCGGGCTGACCGAGTCCCTCTTCTTCGACACGATCCGTTCCAACGACGTCCGGTCGCTGAGCGGCGTCGCCGCGACCTTTCGACCCGCCCTCGACCCGGATCTCACCCTCGGTGTCTCGCGAGTGGTATACGCCGGCGTGAGCGGTCCAGCGGCGGTTCCCGGCCGGTTTCTGGATGTATTCACCCGCTGGGCGAGCCGGGACCCGACTGCAGCTGATTCCACGCGATCCGGCGGTGCGGAGCAGATCCTGTCCGTGTTCGGCCGGTGGATCTTTCCGCGAGACGGCTTTGAGGTGTACGCAGAGTGGGCCAGGGTCGAGCTCCCGCGCTCATTCCGGGACCTGGTCAGCGAGCCGAACCACACCCAGGGCTATACTCTCGGGACCC
Source organism: Gemmatimonadota bacterium (assembly GCA_019348265.1). Classification (GTDB taxonomy): domain Bacteria; phylum Gemmatimonadota; class Gemmatimonadetes; order Longimicrobiales; family Longimicrobiaceae; genus JAHWJV01. The sequence continues at coordinate 1,893 of JAHWJV010000253.1, read as the reverse complement.
AGTGGGCGAGGCCGGTCCGCCGAGAGGGTGCGTTTCGGCTCCAGGCCGAGCTCACCTACCTCGAGGAGAGCGCGACTTTCAACAATCGCCCGGGGCGGAGCTACTACGTGAGCAGCTCCGTCCCGCAGGGGTACACCCATCGCGGACAGCTCGTAGGCGCGGCGGTCGGGCCCGGCGGGTCGAATCAGTGGGTTGGGGGCGACTACCTGGCTTCTGGATGGCACTTTGGGGCCTTCGGCGGCCGGATCCGATGGAACAACGACGTCTACTACGACAGGCCCGGCCGGCTTTACCTGGCCCACGACGTCTCGATGTTAGGCGGGCTGCGGGCCGGTGCGCGGATTTGGGAGATGTACCTGGAGGCGGAGTTCGAGCGGGAGCAACGATACAACTATCTCTTCCAGAATCCGGAGGTGGGAGTCAACGGGGAAGAGGCAGTCGATGTGCCGAACTCCACACTGCGACTGAGGCTCACGCCCGTTCGCCGTGCCCGTCGATGAAGGCTGCAGATTCGGGATTTATCCGGCCGTGCAGGGTTGACTCTGGCCTCGCACGACTAAACCGGGCGCTCCCCCTTTACTCCTCCCTCCCCATCGCGATGCTGGTCGGGCTCAGCGTAGTGGAGGTTCTCCTGCCGCTTCTCCGCGCAAACCGGCCGGAGAGCGTGTCGGCGGAAGCTCCCGCTGCACGCGCGCGACGGTTTCTCCCCACCGCCGCGCCAGCGCTGGTGCTGCTCTTCTTGGTCGGGCATTCCAGCCTGGCAGCGGCGACGGGGCTGAAGAAGAGCCCGTCCGCTCTCGTTGGCTAGACGCATGTCCTCCATGCGCTGCGCAGTGAGGAGCGTTCCGCCATGCGCTGGATCGCGCAGACGACGTCTGCGTCCAGTCGTTTCCTGGTGATCACCGGGAATGGATGGGAGCCGTTCACCGCGTGGGCGTGGGGGATCAAGACGGGCTGGCAGGACGATCGCGTCTCCGAGTGGTTCCCCGTACTGGCGGAGCGGGTGAGCGTGGCCACCCCACAGGCCTACGAGTGGCTGCCGGACAACGCGTTCGGAACGCAGGTCCTGGCGTACCGCTCGGCCCGACCTTTTCCGGGGCGGCAGGGGGATCTCTCCAGCGGAGAATCCTGGCGAGTTCGACACCTACTGACGACCACCAGACTGCAGCTTTCTCCATGCGAGACCCCCAAGAACGCGAATCGCTGATCGTGGAGGAGCACTCCCGACGGGCATCCCCTGCGTCCGGGGACCCATCGAGAGTCACGGATACGGTCCGTCTGCCCGCCCCGGCCCCCCTGCATTGGGCGATCCGGATAGCTGTCATCGGGGTGGCGGCGCTGATCGTCGCCTGGGCGGCACTTTACCTGACCTGGCCGTTCGGGCAGGACCAGAGCGCGTTCGCATGGGTCGCGGACGTGATCCGAGCGGGAGGGTTGCCCTACCAGGACGCGTGGGAGGTGAAAGGGCCGCTCGTGTACTACATGGTCGCGATCGCGAACGCCGCCTTCGGCCGCAACTTCTGGGGCATTCGTGTCTTCGACCTACTGGTGCTCGCCGCCGGAATGATTCCGCTCTACCTGGTGGCGCGAACGTTCGCCTCCCGCGGATTCGCGCTGCTCGGCCCGGCGCTCTTCCTGCTCTGGTATGCGGCGCTGAACTTCGAAAACACGGCGCAGCCCGACGGATGGGCCGGTGTCTTTCTGGCGGGAGCCGCCGCGGCTCTGATCACCGGCGGTCGGCGTCCGGGGCCCGCGGCCGCGATTGTCGCGGGCGCGCTGATAGGTGCGTGCACGCTGTTCAAGCCGACCTACGGGATGTTCCTCGCGCTCCCGCTTCTCTTCGGCTGGGCGGGGGAACGGGACAGCCGGGGAGTTCTGTTCCGGTTCTGGGCC
>JAHWJV010000252.1 GCA_019348265.1 Gemmatimonadota bacterium | reverse complement strand
GAGGTGCTGCGCAAGGGGAGCGAGGTGGCGGTGCTCGCCGTCGGGACGATGGTGAACGCCGCGCTGGCGGCCGCCGAGACGCTGGACGCCGAGGGACTGCCGGTAACGGTGGTGAACTGCCGCTACCTCAAGCCCTACGACGAGCTCACCCTGGCCGCGGTGGTGGGCGACCACCGCCAGCTGCTCGTGGTGGAGGAGGGGACGGTGGTGAACGGCTTCGGCGCGTACGTGCGCAAGGCCATCGACGACCGCTGGCCGGAAGTGCATGGCGCCTCGATGGGGCTGCCCGACGTGTTCGTGGAGCACGGCGAGCGCGCCGAGCTGCTCGCGGAGCTGGGACTGACGCCGGAGGGGATCGTAGCGCGCGCCCGGGTGCTGCTGGGCCGGCCGCTGCGCTCCCTGGCCGAGACGGCGTGAGCGCCCCGCCCGTGACGCGCCGCGTGGGCGTCGTCGGCCACTCGGACTACGCGCTGCTGAAGGAAACCCTCGCCCGCCTGGCAAGCTTCGCCGGGCGGGAGGGGGTTTCGCTCTTCTACGAGCCGCCGCTTCGCGAGCACGTCGGCGACGGGCAGGAGCTGACGGCCGATGCGTGCCACGGCCTGGACCTGCTGCTGACGCTGGGCGGGGACGGCACGCTGCTGCGCGGGGCGCGGATGGTGGCGCGCGAGGGCGTTCCCGTCCTGGGCGTGAACCTGGGGCACCTGGGGTTCCTGACCTCCGCGCCGCGCGACGAGATGGAGGCGGGGCTCTCGCGCTGGCTGGCGGGGGATTTTTCGATCGACGAGCGGCTGGCGCTGCTGGTGCACACCGAGACGGCGGAGGGCGAGCGGGGCAGGGACCACCTGGCGCTGAACGACGCCGTGCTCCACAAGGGCGGCGCCGCGCGGGTGATCCGGCTGAGCATGACGGCCACCCGCGACGCGGTGGGCAGCTACAGCGCGGACGGGATCATCCTCGCCACGCCCACGGGATCCACCGCGTACTCGCTCTCCGCCGGCGGCCCCATCGTCTCGCCGACGGTGGACTGCATCATCGCCACGCCCATCTGCCCGCACACGCTCGGCGTCCGGCCCGATGATCCTTCCCGCGGACGAAACGGTGATGGTCGAGGTGCTTTCGCCCACGCAGGAGCTGCTGCTGACCATCGACGGCCAGGAAAGCGAGACGCTGGTTCCCGGCCAGCGCGTCGTGGTCCGCCGCGCGCCCACGCCCGTGCGCCTAGTCCGCTTTCCCGGCCAGACCTTCTTCTCCACCCTACGCCGCAAGCTCAAATGGGGGGACCTGGCGGAGCGGGAGTAGCGCGCGCTCCGCGGTTTCTCGTCAGGGACCGCAAACCGCGAACACTTACGTAATACCCAAATGCCGGCCGAAATCCCTGTGCAACTTCCTGGGGCGGAACCCGTCCAAGGCTCGCAGCCAATCGTAATCATCGGTCCCAATGGGTCCGGGAAATCCCGTCTCGGCGTTGAATTGGCGCGGACCCATGCTGGGCGACGCATCTCGGCGCTCCGACATTTGATTGTTAATGATGAGCTCGAAATGCTCCCCGCCGCGAGGGCCCAAGAACAAGCGGCTGAAAACATCAACTCAGCACTGGAGTACCACTGGAGTCCCAGTGGCGAACTGAGTTCGGTGTTGACCAAGTTCAAGGCTGAGGATGCGCAGTCCGCAGTCGAGTATCGGGACCGGTCCTACAAGGAGCCGGGCGGCCCTCCGCCGTCAACCAAGCTCACCGTGCTGACCGATTTTTGGGGTGAACATTTCCCTGGCCGGAGTATTGATTTTTCATCGTATAGGCCGACGGCGGTCTCGAAGCTTGCAGATGGAGGCGCGGCCGCCTACCCAGTCTCTCGGATGAGCGATGGGGAACGAGTTGCCCTCTACCTAGCTGCGACTATTCTAGATGCGCCCGCAGGATTGCTGATCGTCGACGAACCCGAGGTTCACCTGCACCCGGTCCTAGCTCGACGCCTGTGGGATGCATTTGAGAAGATGAGGCCAGACGTCCGGTTCGTATACATCACTCATGATATACCATTCGCACTTTCTCGGAAGCAGCCCCAGTTCATCATCGTAAAACCTGGGGCCGCACCAGAGATCCTCGGACCGCGCACTGCTCTCCCGGACGGCATCCTAGAGAGCATACTTGGGGCGGCTTCGTTCTCGGTAGTCGCAGAAAAAATTGTCTTTTGTGAAGGTTCCCGCGGCGGTGATCGCGATGAGGCACTCTATCGCGCGTGGTTTTCCGACGAAGCCACAGCGGTAATTCCAGTAGGAAGTTCGCACCGCGTTCGGCAATGCGTGGACGTTTTCAACAGCGGCGACCCGGTTAGGGGAGGGCTCGCGATCGGAATCATCGACCGAGACTACTGGCCGGATGACTACTTCGGCACCCTCCCTGCACAGGTGCACGTGTTGAATGTTCACGAAGTTGAGTCGCTCTTCTGCCTTCCCGGGGTCTTCTCCGCAGTCGCTAGCTATATCCATGTGGACCCCAATGTTATCTCGCAGAAGTACGGGACGGCGTTGCAGAAAGCGCGCAATTCGTTCCAGGGAGTCGTCCTAAATAAACAAATCTTGGAACGTGTTAAGCGCAGAATTGAGGTCCACAGCCTCAGATTACTCAATTCTGTGGGGCCGAATCCTGACCGCGGAGCGATGCGCACGAGCCTTGAAGTCGCGCTACGACCCGAGAGCTGGGGACTCGATCCGAGCGCGATCTTCCAGGAGGAAGAACGTGCGCTTGAAGCTGCCCTTGACGGAGCCGCTGAGGATTTTCTGAGGTACCTTCCAGGAAAATCGTACCTCGGCCATGTAGCTGGAGAAATCGGCGTCACCCCTGAACGGTACGTTAGTCTGATCGTTGCTGGATTGACGGAGGAAGGTGCTGAAGGAACACCACAGCGGCGACTCTACTCAGAATTGGAGGCGGCCTTGGGCCCTCATCTTCCTCCTCGTCAGCCCCAAGTATGAAGTGGCTGGAGCGGCCAAGCCTGTGCCAGATAAAGGGCTACCCACGTTCGGCCACATCGGGGCAGCATACGATTCACTCGGCGGCCGGAGGCGGTTACATTCGCGTCTTGGTTCGCGCCAGTGACGGCAGCCGCAGGTCGCCTCCGCGGCTGCCGCTCCCCGGCGCCTATTGAGTGGTCAGGCGGCGCACCACTTCTCTCGCGCCTCTGCGATACACCGTCAGGCAGACCAACTCGTCCGCCGGATCGCGCACCTCCCACCAGCGGCTCTTCGTCTGCTTGATAATCGCGAACGTGGGCTGCTGGTGCGGCGCGGGGTTCTCAACCTGCTGTTGTTCAGCCATTTCGCTCATCCACTCTCTTGACCCCAGGCGCGCGGCAGGGCTACTCTTGGTGAGCGCGCGGCCTGCGGGTCGTTCGCGGTAGAGGCTGGTCGTGTCTTCTTGGCGGAGGAGGCGGCCAGCCTTTCCCTTGTACCCTGCTGTTGAGAATATATCAACAGACCGGACCCGTGTCAAGGAAATCTCAACATGGAATTCAAGGAGGCTACCGACCTTCTTTCTGTTCCGCTGGATCGGATCGCAGCCGCGGTCGGGAAGACCTACGGGACGGTTCTCGCGTATCGAACGGGCGACAGGGTACCCCCCGCAGAGGTTCGGATACGGCTTGCTGCGTTTATGCGGGAGCACAGCGCTGCACTCCTCGAAGCCGCCGACTCGCTCGACGGTTCAAGGTAGTCGATGAGTTCCATGATTGAGGAGATCGAGGCGGCTCACCTGAAATTGGTCAGCGCAGTCATGCGCGAACGGAGCGACCGCTACTGCATGCGACTCTGGAGCGAGTTCATTCGGATTCGCGATGGCAGACGGTGCGTCGCGTGCCACTCGACAAAACGTTTGTCGGCGCACCACGTCGTTCGGAAGAGCTTCTTTCCGCAAGCTCGGCTGCAGCGGGGCAACGGCATCACCCTGTGCGCTGACTGTCATCGGGAGCCGCACGAGGCCTTCAACGGTAGGCCCGACATGAAGCAGCCGATGGACAGCCAAGGCGGGGACGACAACGACCTGATCACCTATCATTTCGGGTTGCTGCTCACCGATGCCACAGAACGCAACTTGTTGCGCGAGGACTTCTATTTCCTGCATGATCGCGTATTGGAGACGTTCAAGAAGTTGCAAGGCCTCGACCCCGAGCTTGTGTTCCCTGGCAGCCCACTCGAGCAAGCTTATCTGATCTGGCGACAGACACCGGGGGGCATCATGAATGCACTCATGGTGGCGAACGGATACGCCCCTCTCCCCGAGGGTTACGTCCAACTCCCCGGCATTACTATCATCGATCGTTCCCAATTCCGACCGATGTCCGCGCAGGAGAGCAGCATGGAGTTTCACCCTGAGCCGTTGAGCCTTGCGCAGGAACTCGAAAACTCGGCCCGCGAGCGTTCTCATGCCCGGCTCCCCGACCGCGCCCTTTCAGCCGGGAGCTCTGAGAGCAAAGAAGCCGACGTCGTTGCCGTAGCTCGTGCCGATGTAGATGGTTCGGTCGTGAACCCAAGCCCCGGTCGAATACGGCACGGATTCGCCGGCATCATGGCGCCAGAGCACGCTCCCATCGACCGAGACTGCCCACAGACGACCAGTGACGGCGAGGACCGACTGCCCGTTGGTAGCCAATGGGTCTGTAACCTGCCCGATGTTCACCTTCCAGCGCTGCGCTCCCGTGGCGACGTCGAAGCCCTCGACGAAGCCTGCATCTCCGGCCGTGATCGCCACATCACCAATGACTACCACTCCCGCGCCGTAGTAGCCGCTCCCCTTCGTGGTCCAGCGCACCTCGCCCGTCCTGCGGTCCAGCCCGTAAACGCGCGAGTTGTGGGAGGAGACGATGAAAAGCTCTGCCGTGACCGCACCCGCACCCGTCACCCCGCCGAGTGCGCGGTCCTCAGGCGCGGGGATGGGTGTTCTCCACAGTACACGCCCGGTCGCTGCCTCGACCGCGAAGGCGTGCCCGGCGCCGAGCGCGCCGCTGCTTCCGGGGATCACGCCTCGCGTGCCGACGTACACGACTCCGTCCCGCTCCACCGGCGCGAACGGTTGCTCACCGAGGTCCGCTCTCCACAGCACCTGCCCTGTTGCCGGATCGATCCGGTACAGGTGGTGCCCGGTCGAGTAGAGATAGCCGTCCTCGCCCAACATGACTCCCGCGCCAGGAAAATCATCCGGCGGAGCAAACTTCCAGCGCACCACGCCCGTCCGCTTGTCGAGCCCGTAGAGGTCCCACGCGGGCACTACGACGATGTCGCCGGCCCCGACCAGCCGCCCGATCGGGAAACCCCGATTGCGCATGTCATGGGGAAGTTCCAGACGTCGTTCCCATCGCTTGGCTCCGCTGCCGGCGTCGAGCGCTACCACGCGGTTTTCAGAGATCGTGCTGAAGATGGCGATCTCCCCGTCTGCATACGGAACGCTTTGGGCACCCGCCGCGTCACGGTAGGTCCAGAGGACCGTTGGGCCTGACCTGTCCGCGCGAAGAGGATCACCGCAGCCCGCCAACGGCGTACAAGCGGCAAGCAGGACCACAACAGCACTGGAGAGCCGGCCCCGGCACCCA
>JAHWJV010000251.1 GCA_019348265.1 Gemmatimonadota bacterium | reverse complement strand
CGCTCGCCTTCCACCACATCGCGGATCCGGAGAAGGACTTTCCCAAGATTCGCGTGTGGGGGGCCTTCAGCTGGGTGTTCGCGGGTCTGTTCATCAGCTTCGTGCTGAGCCGCTTCGCCGAGGGCGGGATCGCCGAGGCGACGCCTCTGCCGCTGTACTCCGCCGGCATCGCGGGCATCATCCTGGGAATCTACTCCTTCTCACTGCCGCACACGCCGCCACCCGCGGCCGGCGTCGCGGTCACCACGCGCAGCATCCTGGGGATCGACGCCTTCAAGCAGCTGGCCAGCCCCTCGTTCTACGCGTTCATGATCAGCTCGCTCCTGATCTGCATTCCGCTGGCGGCGTATTACAACTTCACGCAGCTGTACCTCGCTTCCGCGGGGGTGGAGAACATCGCGGCCACGCAGACCATGGGGCAGATCTCCGAGATGGCGTTCATGGTGATGATGCCGCTCTTCTTCCGGCGGCTCGGGGTGAAGTGGATGCTGCTGGTGGGGATGCTCGCCTGGTCGGCGCGCTACGCGCTCTTCTCGCTGGGCGCACCGGGGGCCGTGTTCTGGATGATCGCCCTCGGCATCATCCTGCACGGGATCTGCTACGACTTCTTCTTCGTCACGGGGCAGATCTACATCGACAAGAAGGCCACGCCGGGAATCCGCTCGCAGGCGCAGGGGATGCTCGTCTTCGTGACCTACGGCATCGGGATGCTGATCGGGGCGCAGCTCGCGGGGCGCATGTACAACGGCTTCCTGGAGCCGGGGGCGGAGGCGCTCACCATGCCGGCCTGGGGCCAGTTCTGGGCGATCCTGGGAGTGATGGCATTGCTCGTGGCCGTGTTCTTCGGTCTGGTCTTCCGCGACCGGGTCGACCAGGGAAAACAGGCGACGGAGCACCTCCCAGGGGCAGTGCCGGTGGGGGAGCCGGGACTGTGAACGATTCCGCTGGCTGAGAAAGTCAGCGACATCACGCTCTTGGCACGAGCGGGGCGCCGGGGAGGCGCCCCGCTCGTGCCTTTTCCAGTTGGCTGCTCCCGAAGCCACCCTCCTGCATCCCGCCCCGTAATGATGAATCGCGACACGGAAGTCGGCAGTGCGAACCACCCGCCGGCAGGGTGGTGGGAGAGCTATTTCGACGAGGACTTCTACGAGCTGTACTCGCCACTGTTGCCCGAGCAGGAATCCCGCGGCGAGGCGGAAACGGTCTTCGAGCTGCTGGATCTCGGGCCCGGATCGCGCGTGCTGGATCTCGGATGCGGGTGGGGTCGGCACTCGGTGGAGCTGGCGAGGCTCGGCTGCTCCGTCGTCGGGTTGGACCAGTCGGCAGTGCTGCTGGAGAGGGCGCGTCGGCTCGCCACCGAGCGCGGCGTGCACGTGGAGTGGGTGCGCGCGGAAATGGGCGCAATCACCTGGGAAGGGGAGTTCGACGCGGTTCTATCGCTGTTCTCCTCCCTTGGCTACTCCGGGCGGGACGACGGTGACGTGAAGGTGCTCAGAGCGGCCGCCAGAGCCCTCCGCACCGGCGGGTCGTTCCTGCTGGACACCATGCACCGTGACCAGGTGGCCCGCGGCTACCTGGAAAGCGACTGGTGGCAAGGCGCCGACGGCAGACCCGTCTGGGTCGAGCGCGAGTTCGATCCGGTGCTCGGAGTGAGCCGGGAGACGCTCCGCTGGCTCAGCAACGGGAGGGTGCGCGAGAAGTACCACGAGATCCGCATCCGCACCGCGACGGAATGGGCCGCGCTCTTCAGCGTCGCGGGGCTGGATCCGCTCTCCTGGTATGGCGGGTGGGACCTGTCCCCGTTCGGGCTAAGCTCGGAGCAGCTCCTCGTGGTCTCGGCCGCGGAGTAGCACGCCCGTTGCGGTTTGGGCGCGGCCGGGCGGCTTGCCCCTCCGCTCCGGCCGGGCGTATCTTCGCCCGCCCAACCCTTCTCCACGGAACCGTCCCATGGCCGAACGGAAGATCCGCGTGCTCGTCGCCAAGCCCGGCCTAGACGGTCACGACCGCGGGGCCAAGGTGATCGCGAGCGCCCTCCGCGATGCCGGCCTGGAAGTGATCTATACCGGGCTCCACCAGACGCCCGAGATGATCGTCTCCGCCGCGATCCAGGAGGATGTGGACGTGGTGGCCATGTCCATTCTTTCCGGGGCGCACATGACCCTCTTCCCGCGCGTCAAGGCGCTGCTCGACGAAGAGGGCGCCGACCACGTGCTCATCACGGGCGGAGGGATCATCCCGGAGGAGGACATCACGGCTCTTCGAGGGCTGGGAATCGGTCGCCTCTTCGGTCCAGGGACGCCCACCTCCGCGGCGGTAGACTACATCCGCGCCTGGTTCGCGGAGCATGGTCGAGACCGCGACGTGGTAGCTACGTGACCGGTCCGTCACAGGGCGGCCCGGCGCCGCCGCGCCCACGCACTCGGCTCCGCGAGCTCGTCCGGGAGCTACGCGAGCTGGAGGAGCGGCTGCGCCAGGGCGGGGGACCGAAGCGCATCGAGCGCCAGCACGAGCAGGGGAAGCTCACCGCCCGCGAGCGCGTCGCCCTGCTGCTCGACGCCGGCACCCGCTTCCAGGAGATCGGCCTCCTCGTCGCCTACGACCAGTACGAGGGTCAGGCTCCCGGCGCGGGCGTCGTCACCGGCGTCGGCTGCGTCGCCGGACGCGAGGTGGTGGTGGTCGCGAACGACGCGACGGTCAAGGCGGGATCCTGGTGGCCCGAGACGATCACCAAGATCCTCAGAGCACAGGAAGTGGCGATGCGCTCGCGGATCCCCATCCTGTACCTGGTCGATTCCGCCGGGGTCAACCTGCCGTATCAGGGCGGCGTCTTCCCGGGGAAGTACGGCGCGGCGCGTATATTCTACTACAATTCCATCATGCGCAGGTACTTACGGGTACCGCAGCTCGCTGCCGTGATGGGGCAGTGCATTGCCGGTGGGGCGTACCTGCCGGCCTTGTCGGACGTGATCCTGATGGTGGAGGGCACCTCGTTCATGGGCCTCGGCGGTCCCAACCTGGTTAAAGGGGCGACGGGCCGGACGACGGATGGGGAGACGCTCGGCGGCGCCTACGCGCACAACGCGATCTCGGGCGTGGCCCACTACCGCGTGCCGGACGACCGGGTATGCCTGGCCAAGCTGCGCGAGCTGGTCGGCGAGCTTCCGCGCGTGGCGCCGCCCGGCGGCGCGGGCGCTGCGCACCCGCCGGCGCGCGCGGAGAGCGAGCTCTACGACATCCTCCCGGACGATCATCGGCAGCCGTACGAGATGCGCGACGTGCTCGGCTGCATCCTCGATGGCGGCCACCTGGACGAGTTCCAGGCCGACTTCGCGTCCGAGATGATCTGCGGTACCGCGCGGATCGAGGGCATCGCGGTGGGGGTGATCGCCAACGCGCGCGGCATGCTGCGCGACGCGCACGGCGGGCCGCCGAAGTTCGGCGGGATCATCTACGCCGATAGCGCGGAAAAGGTCGCGTACTTCATCGAGACGATCAATCGCCACGGCACGCCGCTGCTCTTCCTCCAGGACGTCTCCGGCTTCATGGTCGGGCTGGAGGCGGAGCACTCGGGGATCATCCGCTCGGGCGCCCGTTTCGTCGAGGCGATGGCCACCGCCAGTGTTCCCAAGCTGGTACTGACGCTGAACCACGCCTCCGGCGCGGGCTATTACGCCATGGCCGGTCAGGGGTTCGATCCCGATTTCATCTTCTCCTGGCCGACCGGGAGAATGGGCGTGATGGAAGGCGACTCCGCCGTCATGGCGCTCTTCAGCGAACGGCTCGAGGAGCTGAAGCGCGAGGGCAGGGAGCCCGACGCGGAGCTGCGCGAGAAGATCGAGCAGGTAAAGGCCGACTACGAGCAGCAGCTCGATGCCCGCTACGCCGCCGCCCGTGGCTTCGTCGACGCGGTGCTCCCGCCCGAGGAGACCCGCGCCGCCCTCGCCCTGGCGCTGCGCGCGGCCATGAACAATCCCGGGCCGCATCTCGGCGCGTTCGTGCTGCCGGCGGGGATTTGAAGGATCTGTTCCCATGATCAAGTCACCATCCATCCGCATCGCCAGCGGCCAGGGCTTCTGGGGCGATCAACTCGACGCTCCCAAGCAGCAGGTGGACGGCGGGCCGATCGACTACCTCATGCTCGATTACCTGGCAGAGGTGACGATGTCGATCCTGCAAAAGCAGCGGGCTCGCGACCCGGCGGCGGGGTACGCCCGAGACTTCGTCCCGCTCATTGCCGACATCCTTCCGCGGATCGTGGAGCGCGGGATTCGGGTGATCGCGAACGCGGGAGGGGTGAACCCACTCGGGTGCCGCGACGCGGTGCTCGAGGTGGCGAGAAATGCCGGAGTCCGCGACCTCCGTGTCGGGGTCGTGACGGGGGACGACATCCTCCCCCGACTCGGCGAGCTGATGGATCGCGGGGTCGAGCTTCGCAACATGGAGACGGACGAGCCGCTGGCTACCGTGCTCGGCGAGGTGCAGGCGGCAAACGTTTACGTGGGCGCGAAGCCGATGGTGGAAGCGCTGGCGCGTGGTGCGCAGGTGGTGATCACCGGGCGCTCCGTCGATCCAGCGCTGACGTATGCTCCGATGATGCACGCCTTCGGTTGGGGCTGGGACGACTACGATCGCATCGCCGCGGGGGCAGTCGCCGGGCACATCAACGAGTGCGGCGCGCAGGCTTCCGGGGGGAACACCCTCGTGGGGTGGCGCGACATCCCGGATCTCGCGACGGTCGGCTACCCGATCATCGAGGCGTTCCCGGACGGCTCGTTCGTGGTGACCAAGCACGAGGGCACCGGGGGGTGTATCAGCGCCGCGACGGTGAAAGAACAGCTGATCTACGAGATCGGAGATCCCAGGCGATTCTTGACCGCGGATGCCGTCGCCGACTTCACCACGCTTCGGGTGGTCGACGAGGGGGGTGACCGCGTGCGCGTCAGCGGCGTGCGTGGCGTCGCCCCGCCGGAGATGCTCAAGGTCAGCATCGCCTTCAGCTCCGGCTACAAGGCCGTGGGCACGCTCGTCTACTCCTGGCCGGACGCGCTCGAGAAAGCGCGGGCCGCCGACCGGATCCTTCGCCAGCGGCTGGATCGCCTCGGGCTGCACTACGACGAGATCCATACGGAGTTCGTCGGCTGGAACGCGACGCACGGGCCGCTCGCCGGTGAGCCACCCCGCGATCTCCCGGAGGTCACGGTCCGCTGGGGCGTCCGCGGCTCCAACGAGCGCGACGTGTACCGCTTTACCCGGGAAATCGCTCCACTCGTCCTCGCCGGGCCTCCCACCGTTACCGGGTACGGCGGTGGACGTCCCAAGGTGCAGGAGATCGTCGCCTACTGGCCGGCGCTCATTCCGAGGGAAGAAGTCGAGCCCTATCTCCAGGTGGAGGTGACGAATGCGACGGGCTGAGTGCCGAGGTGGGAAAGTGCGAGAGTGCGAAAGTACCCGCGGTCGCACTCTCGCACTCTCGCGTTCTCGCACTTAGCGGCAGCCCTGATACATGCGCATAACTTTTCTTGGCACCGCCGCGGCCCGGCCGACCGTCGGCCGCAACGTCAGCTCCCTCGTCATCCAGCGAGAGGGGGACCTGATGATGTTCGATTGCGGGGA
>JAHWJV010000250.1 GCA_019348265.1 Gemmatimonadota bacterium | reverse complement strand
CTCGGGTGATCGGGGCGCGTCGCGCGTATGAGATCGCGAGGCCCAGGTCCGCACCGTCCGCGCCAGCGGAGGGCACCAACCTCACGGCCGAAGTCGTCACGGCGGCCGTCGACCTCCTGCGGGCCGCCCCGACCCCGCCGGCTCTCTACCGCACGCTCGCGACGAGGATGCCGCCGCCCCGGTCCTGCTGGGCACCGGGTGGGTTTCCTCCGCCGCTTGGCGTTTGCGCGGTGCGTCACCGATGCGCCGGGTGGAGTGTTCCTTGCCCCCATCCTCGGGTGAGTGGCCCGGCATGGCGCCGCGATGCGCTCGCATCCGCGCGTGAGCGACCAGGCCGTCGAGGTGCTCCGCGGACGGGTCGTGGAGTCGAGGCACCGGGTCCATGCGGCAGTGATCGATGCCGACGGCAGGCTGCGCGCGAGCCTCGGAGACCCGGAGCTGACTACCTTCATCCGGTCGGCCGCGAAGCCCTTTCAGGCGCTTCCCGTGGTCACGGACGGGGCGATGGACCGCTTCGGGATCACGCTCGAGGAGCTCGCGCTCTGCTGCGGGTCACACTCCGGCGAGCCGCGGCACGTGAACGCCGTCCGCGGGCTGCTGGCCAAGATCGGGCTCGACGACGCCTCGCTCGCCTGCGGACCGCACGCTCCGTTCAGCTCGGTGGGGCGTCGCGCGCTGGAGGAGGCCGGAGCCGATCCGGCGCGGGTGCACAACAACTGTTCGGGCAAGCATGCGGGAATGATGGCGCTGGCCCGAGCGCGTGGTTGGGACCCGCACGGTTACGAGCGGCCGGAGCACCCCGTGCAGAGCCGGCTGCTGGAGGAGACGGCTCGCTGGGCCGATCTGCCGCTCGAGGCGATCGCCCTGGGCATCGACGGCTGTGGCGTGGTGTCGTTCGGGCTCCCGCTGCGCTCCATTGCGCTGGCGTACGCCCGGCTCGGGCGAGCGGCGCGACTGGGCGAGCGCGAGCCGACGTACGTGGTAGGGGCGATGACCGCCTATCCGGAGATGGTGGCCGGGGAAGGCCGCCTCTGCACGGACCTCATGAAGCGGACCGGCGGGCGTGTGCTGGCGAAGGTGGGCGCCGAAGGTGTGTACTGCGTCGCCATCCCCGGTGCGGAGCTCGGAGTCGCCATGAAGGTGGAGGACGGCTCGCGCCGCGCGGTGGCGCCGGCGATCCTCGCCATCCTGCGCCAGCTGGACATGATCTCGGAGGACGATCTGGGCGCGCTCTTCCCACACGCGTACCCGGAGCTGCGGAACACGATCGGCGAGACCATCGGGCACATCCGGGCGAATTTCCTCCTGACCAGCGCGGATGCTTGACGCCGACGGGCTGCCTTCCGGTATCGAGGCACTGGTCGACCTCTCCGCGGCGGTTGCGACGCGGGACCCGGACGCCCTTTCCGCGGCCCTTCTACGAGCGAAAGACGGGGCGGACGTGACGTCGGTCGACGAGATCCTGCTCCAGTCGCACCTGTTCGTCGGCTTTCCGATCGCGCTGAACGCGATTTCACGCTGGCGCGAGATCGCGGAGCTTCCGAGCGGATCGAGTAGCGGCGAGGCCGATCAGGACTGGGAGGGGCGAGGCGCGCGGGTCTGTGAGCGCGTGTACGCGGGGAGCTACGAAGCATTGCGTTCGCGGGTGGCGGCACTGCACCCGGACCTCGACCGCTGGATGGTGGCGGGCGGGTACGGCCGGGTGCTCGGCCGGCCTCGCGTGGATCTAGTCACCCGCGAGCTGTGCATCGTCGCGCAGCTGGGCGTGTGGGACGCTCCACAGCAACTCCATTCGCACCTTCGCGGTGCGGTGAACGCCGGCGCGACCGTGGAGCAGGTAGAGACGGCAGTCCGAATCGCGGCCAGATACCTGGATGCGGACTCCGCCGCGCGCGTCCGTGGGGTTTGGAAGACCGTGACCGACCGGTTGGAGAATTCACGAGATCGGCCGACGGCCGACCGCCGATAGACAGCCACGCGAGAACTCAATGTTTCTGGATCATTCGGTGATCTCCGTCAGGGCCGGCCGCGGGGGCCCCGGGGCGACCAGCTTCCGCCGCGAGTCCTATGCGCCCCATGGTGGTCCGGATGGTGGCGACGGCGGGCGGGGCGGGGACGTGATCCTCGAGGTGGACCCGAACCTGGCGACGCTGCTGGACTTCCGCTACCGGCAGGAGTACCACGCCGAGGACGGCAACAAGGGATCCGGCTCGAACCGGACGGGCCGAAGCGGAGAGGATCTCGTGCTTCGGGTTCCACCGGGGACACTCGCGCGCGACGTGGAGACGGGAGAGACGCTCGGCGAGCTGTTGAACCCGGGGGACCGGGTGGTGGTGGCGCGCGGTGGGCGCGGCGGCCGCGGCAACGCCTACTTCGCCACCGCGACCAACCAGGCGCCCCGGCACTCGCAGCCGGGCGAGGACAGCGAGCAGCGGAAGGTGGAGCTAGAGCTGAAGCTGATCGCCGACGTGGGGCTCGTAGGCGAGCCGAACGCCGGTAAATCGACCTTCCTTTCCGCGGTGTCGAAGGCGACGCCGAAGGTGGCGGACTACCCGTTCACCACGCTGACGCCCAACCTGGGCGTCGTGCAGCTATCCGGCGAGCGCACGTTCGTCGTCGCCGACATCCCGGGGATCATCGAGGGGGCACATGAGGGGAAGGGGCTGGGGCACCAGTTCCTGCGCCACATCGAGCGCACCCGCACGCTGGCGCTCCTCGTTCCCGGCGACTCGCTCGAGCCGCAGACGGTGTACGGACAGCTGCGCTCCGAGCTGGAGAGCCACTCGAAAGAGTTGGCCGCCAAGCCGTTCTGCGTTGTCTTCACCAAGGCCGATCTGCTTCCTCCGGGTTGGCCGCCGCCGTCCGTTGATGCCCCCGAGGCGTGGGGTCAATTCCTCCTATCCTCCGTAAGTCACCAGGGCCTCGATCCCCTCCTGGAGGCGCTCTGGGCTCGCGCGATCGCGCGGGAGACGGAGGAAGTCGTCGAGTTCTGGGAGCCCTGACCAGGTGCCGCTCTCGACCGATGCTCTGCGGCCGCTGCTGCGGCTCAGCCTGGTGCCCGGGATCGGCCCGCAGCGGCTCACCAACCTGTTGCGGCAATACGGGTCCGCGGAGCGGGTTTTCGGCGTCCCCCCGCGCCAGATCGCGTTGCTGCCCGGCTTCGGCCCGGAGCTCGCGCGGCGGATCGTAGCCTTCGCTGGACAGGCTGGGGACGCGCCCGTGCGTCACGCGACGGACATCCTGCGGCGAGCAGGTGCCGTCGCCCTCGCGCCCGACGATCCGCTCTATCCGGACGCTTTCCGTACGCTTGCCGAGCCGCCCTTCCTCCTGTTCGCGGCTGGCGAGGTGGATCTGCTGCGCGCTCCCGCGGTCGCGTTCGTGGGCACGCGCTCGCCCTCGCCGTACGGGCGGGCTTCCGCGATCGAGCTGGCGGAGGGGCTCGCCCGAGCGGGTTACACGATCGTCAGCGGCATGGCTCGCGGCATCGATACGGAGGCGCACCAGGCGGCCCTCGCGGTAGGCGGCACCACGGTCGGTGTTCTCGGGCACGGCATCGACACCGTCTACCCACCTGAAAACCGCGCCCTCTTTCGCCAGGTTCGCGAGCGTGGACTGCTTCTCACGGAGTTCGCGCCGGGCGAGCGTCCCAAGGCCGGCAACTTCCCGCGCCGGAACCGGCTCATCGCGGCGCTTTCCCGCTCGGTAGTGGTGGTGGAGATGGGACTCAAAAGCGGCGCGCAGCATACCGTGAACTACGCGCTGGAGCACGGGCAGGACGTCATGGCGGTGCCCGGCCCTATTGGATCCATAACCAGCGCGGGTACGAACCAGCTGATCCGGGACGGCGCGCGGATGGTGACGTCGGTGGAAGAGATCCTGGAGGAGCTGGAAGGCGTGGGGACCGGTCATCCACCCCGACCTCGCGCGGTACCGGTCCAGCCCGCGCTCCCCCTGCTCGCACCGGACGAGGATCGCGTGGTGCGGGTGCTCTCAGCGGGACCGATGCATGTGGACTCGCTTGCCGCAGCAACCGGCTTGCGTTCTGGCGACCTGCTCGGGCTGCTGCTGGGGCTGGAGCTGCGCGGCGTAGTCGAAGCGCTGGCGGCGAAGCATTTCCGCCGCAGGTAGCACCGATGCTGCCCCGCTCGCTCTACGTACACGTCCCGTTCTGTGTGCGCCGCTGCGCGTACTGCGACTTCGCCGTCGAGGCGATGCGCGACGCGCCGACCGCGGATTGGCTCCGAGCCATCGCGAAAGAGTGGGATCTCACTGCCCGGGAAATGGGTTGGGCCGGGCCGCTCTCACTGGACACGGTGTACGTGGGGGGCGGAACGCCATCGCTGCTCGACGCGGGGGCGATGAGCGCGCTCGCGGAGACCGTGCGTCGGCACGCCACTTGGCACCCCGCGTCAGTCGAGTGGACCTGCGAAGCAAACCCGGAGAGCTTTTCGGCCGAGATCGCTCGAGACTGGAAGGCGGCGGGTATCAACCGCATCTCCCTCGGAGCACAGAGCTTCGACGAGCGCGTTCTCCGCTGGATGGGCAGGCTTCACGGTGCCGAGGGGCCGGGGCGCGCTGTGGCCACCGCCCGCGAGGCCGGCTTCGACAACGTGAGCATCGATCTGATCTTCGGCGTTCCGGGCCGCCTCGAGAGGGACTGGGAGGCGGACCTGGAGCGGACCCTCGCGCTGGCTCCCGAGCACGTATCCCTTTACGGCCTCACGGCGGAGATCGCGACGCCGCTGGGACGTTGGGTCCGCGATGGCAGGGAGACGCTCGCCGACGAGGACCGCTACGCGGACGAATATCTCCTCGCGCACCGGCGCCTGACGGACGCGGGCTACGAGCACTACGAGGTATCGAACTTCGGCCTGCCGGGTCGCCGCTCCCGCCACAACTTCGCGTACTGGACCGGCGTCCCATATGC
The DNA here is from genome assembly GCA_019348265.1 of Gemmatimonadota bacterium. Classification (GTDB taxonomy): domain Bacteria; phylum Gemmatimonadota; class Gemmatimonadetes; order Longimicrobiales; family Longimicrobiaceae; genus JAHWJV01. The sequence continues at coordinate 694 of JAHWJV010000250.1, read as the reverse complement.
CGCGCTGGGACCCGGCTCGCACGCCTACTACCCCCCCGTTCGGCGCTGGAACGCGCGGGGGTGGCACGAATATGAGGAAGCACTTCGAGATTCCCGGTCTCCGGTCGACGGCGAAGAGCGCATCTCGGTAGAGGACGCGGCGCTGGAGCGCGTCTGGCTGGCGCTGCGAACCGATCTCGGTTTCCCCGTAGCGGAGGCCACACCGGTCCAGCTCGATCTCGCGCGGCTATGGGAGGGCGCGGGGTGGGCCCAAACGGCCGAGGACAGGGTGCGGCTCACGGCGGAGGGATGGCTCCTGCTCGACCGGCTGGCGCTCGATTTCGCGGCCGCCGGCGAAGCTCGTCACGAGCTGACTGGCTTCGCCAGCCGACCCGCGCCCGATTGACGTGCCTCGGCCGGTGCGTGAGATTCCAGCTGTCCTCGATTCGAAAAGCAAATGAAGGGTGAACCGCTGACAGAGCGCGAGCAGCTCGTCTTGGAAGCGGTGGTCCGCATGTACGTGGAGACGGCGGAGCCCGCGGGAAGCCGGACGGTCGTTCGCAGGTTCAATCTGCCCATCTCCGCCGCCACGGTGCGCAACACCATGAGCGACCTGGAGGAGAAGGGCTTCCTCTACCACCCGCACACGTCAGCCGGCCGCGTGCCCACGCACAAGGCCTACCGCGCGTACGTCGACTCGCTCGTGCAGGTCGGC
>JAHWJV010000024.1 GCA_019348265.1 Gemmatimonadota bacterium | reverse complement strand
CAGCGGGGATGCCGAGATTGGCTGCGAGCTGGTTGCCGGTCCCGCGAGGGATTATGCCGAGCGGGACGTCGCTCCGCGCAAGACCGGTGATGACCTCGGCGATCGTCCCATCGCCGCCGGCCGCCACCACCGAGCAGTAGCCCTTCCCCACCGCATCTCGAGCCAGGCGTTCGGCGTCGCCCGGTCCGGTGGTCTCCACCAGGTCGAACGCGGCTCCACGAAAGGCGAGTGCGCCGCCGATCTGGCGACGCACTCGTGAAGGCTCCTCCTGTCCCGCCACCGGATTGAGGACGACCAGGGTCCGCCCGGCGTAAGGGCTATCGCCCACGCGGGTCAGCGGCCGAACGGCTGGACGTGGGCGTTCGCCGCCAGCTGCTGCAGCCGCGCGACCCGCTGCTCCGTCGGCGGGTGCGTCCGGAAGGCGCTCATGAGACCGCCTACGCCGGCAAGCGGGTTGATGATCGCCAGGTGCGAGGCCGCGGGGCTCACCGCCATGGGCCGCACCTCCGCCATCCGCTCGATCCGCTGCAGGGCGCTGGCGAGCGCCAGCGGCTTTCCACTGATCAGCGCGCCACCGGCATCGGCCTCGAACTCGTTCCGCTGGGAGATCGCCGCCCGGATCAACATGGCCGCCACGGGGGCCAGGATCATCATCAGGATCATGCCCAGCGGGTTGCGGTCCTCGTCGCGGCCGCCGAAGAAGAAGGCCATCCGCGCGATCAGCATGATGGCGCCGGCCATGCTCGCCGCGACGGTGCCGACGAGCATGTGATAGTGCTTCACATGCGCCAGCTCGTGCGCCATGACCCCCTCCAGCTCGTCCCGGGTCATCTGCCCTGCCTGGACCATCTCCCACATCCCTCGCGTCACGCACACCACTGCGTGCGCATGATTGCGCCCGGTCGCGAAGGCATTCGGCTGCATCTCCTCCGAGACCGCCACCACCGGCATCGGCAGCTCCGCGCGCTGCCGCAACCGGTCGATCATCGCGTACAGCTCGTCGTAGCGACCGCCGTCCTCGCCGGGACGGACCACATGCGCGCGGTACTGGCGCAGCACGATCTTGTCGCTGAACCAGTACATCCCGAAGTTGATCGCGAGCGACCCGACAAAGAACATCGAGGCGCCCCCACTCCCCCCGATGTACCCGCCCAGCATCACCATCAGCATGCTGAGCACCGCCATCAGGCCGAAGACTTTGAGCTTTTCCATTGTCGAGAAGCGTGGTGAAAGGCTATCGGCTATCGGCTATCGGTCGTCACTCTTCAGCTAAGAGATAACCGTACCGAACGCAGGAGTTCCGCAGGGAAACACCATCGCCGCCCACGCCCTGCCGACAGCCGACAGCCGACAGCCTCTGTCTCCTCACACCGTCCACTCGTCGTTCCGCGCCGCGCGGGCTTCCCACTGCTCGCGGTGCTTCTCGAAGCCGGCGCGGCCCATGATGCCGTAGGTGAGCTGCTTACCGAGCTCGACGCCGGGCTGGTCGAGGGGGTCGACACCGTAGAGGCCGCCGGCGTAGACCGTGGCGATCTGGAGGAGCATGAAGAGCCCGCCGATGGAGCGGGCGTTCACCTGGTCCAGCTGGATCGTCATGTTCATTCGGCCGCGTTCCGCGAGGGCGGCCTCCGTGGCCTCCTTCTCGACCTGGAGGAGCTCGCCCAGGGTGTGTCCGCCGAGATAGCCGAGCTCTTCGATATCCGGGTAGAGTCGCGGGATCTCCATATCGGTGGAGCGGCCGGCCTCGACCAGGAAGGTGATCGTCTTGTCGAAGGGTCCCTCGATGTAGAGCTGCACCTGGGAGTGCTGGTCGGTCGCGCCGAGCGACTTCACCGGCGTGGGGCCAGCGAACACCTGCGCGCCGTCGCGGGTGCGCTCCTTTCCGAGGCTCTCGGCCCAGAGCTGCCGGAACCAGTCGGCGACATCGCGGAGCCGATCCGAGTAGGGCATCATCACGTGGATCGGAGCGGACCGCTCCGTGTCGGCGAGGTACTGCAGCACCGCGAAAATGGCGGCGGGGTTCGTCGGGAGGCTGGCGGAGCGACAGCGGTCGTCCATCTCGCGCGCGCCCTCGAGCAGCTCACGGATGGGGATTCCGACCAGCGCGGCGGGCAGCAGGCCAACGGCCGAGAGCACGCTGAAGCGGCCGCCGACGTTCGCGGGCACCGGCAGCGCGGGAATACCCTCCTCTCGCGCGAGCTTCCGCAGCACTCCCTTCTCCGGATCAGTGGTGAAGAGCAGGTGGCCGCGATATGCGTCGCCCAAACGCGCCTCCAGCTGGGCTCGCACGATGAGCAGCTGGCTCATCGTCTCGGCCGTGCCGCCGGACTTGGAGATCACGTTGAAGAGCGTGCTCGCCAGGTCGATGCGGTCCAGAAAGGCGGAGAAGGTGCCGGGGTCGGGGTTGTCGAGCACGTAAAGCCTGGGAAAGAACTCTCGCTCCTCCTCGTCGAGCTCATTCCAGAAGGGATTCAGGAGCGCCGTCTTCAGCGCGATGGTTCCCAGCGCGGAGCCACCGATGCCCAGGACGACGATGTTCTTGAACACCTGCCCCTGGTGCTCCGCGAACTTCTCGATCTCCGCGACGACCTCGCCCGCGTCGGTGAGCTCGAAGAAACCGAGCTCGCCCGACTCGCGGCGCCGGGCGACATCGGCGTGGATGTCGGCGAAGCGCGCCTGCAGCTCCGCGAGCCGGGCGGGGTCGATTCCGCGGGAGCCGCCGAGGCGCGGCGCGAGCATGTTGTTGAAGTCGAGCGTGATCATGAAAAGCAGAGTGCGAAAGTGCGAAAGAACGAGAGTGCGAAAGTAATGGGCGCGGACGGCTGCCGCACTAGATCTCGATGACGAGCCCGTCCTGCGCCGGCACCACGCCAGGGGGGAGCCGCTCCAGCAGCTCCGCGTGTCGGAGGCGATGGCTCATGTGGATGAGGAAAGTGCGCTCCGCGCCGATGTCGAGCGCCACGTCTACAGCCTCCTCCACGTTGAAGTGCGTCGGGTGGGGGTGTCCGAACCAGAGCGCGTTCACCACCAGGACGCGAATGCCCGCGAGGGCTTCGCGTGCGGCGTCCGGGACGCGCTTGGCGTCGGTCAGATAGCCCAGGTCGCCGACGCGGAAGCCGTAGACGTCCACCGGGCCGTGCGGCACCGGGACTGGAAGCATGTCGAAGCCGGCAACGGTTTGCTGCTGAAAGGGGGTGAGGATGTGGAGCTGGGCCTCGGGACGGGTGGTCCCTTCCGTCGGCTTCATGGAGGGGTCGAAGACATAGTCGAACTTCCGCGAGAGAACGTCCGCGCATTCGTCCGAGGCATAGACCTCCAGCGGCCCCCCGTCGCGGACGGAGAAGACGCGCAGGTCATCGATCCCGTGGACGTGGTCGGCGTGGTGGTGCGTGTACCATACGGCATCCACGGAGGGGATCCCGGAGCGGAGCAGCTGCAGCCGCAGCTCGGGCGGCGTGTCTACGAGCAGCCGGCGACCCCCATGCTCGAGCAGCGCCGCGTGGCGCGTCCGCTTGTCCCTCGGGTCGGTCGACCGGCAGGTCGTGCACGAGCAACCGATCACCGGTACGCCGAAGGACGTGCCGGTGCCGAGAAAGTGCAATTTCACGTCTGGACCGCGTGGAGAACGCCAAGGGAAGAGGGAACAGGGGACAGGGAACAGCGGGCACGACCGTCGGCTGTTCCCTGTTCCCTCTTCCCTGTTCCCTGCGTCATATCACCTCGACCTGCAGCGTATTGGTGGTTCCCGCGGTGTGCATGGGGAGACCGGCGGTGATGATGCAGCGCTGGCCGCGCTCCGCCAGGCCGCGCTCCACGGCGATCGTGCGGGCCCGGAGCATGGTCTCGAACAGCGTCTCCGACGCGGGCGCGAGGACCGGAATCACGCCCCAGACCAGCGCGAGCTGGTTGTAGGTGCGGCGGCTGTCCGTGAGGGCGAGGATCGGAACGGGGGGGCGGAAGGAGGAGACCACGCGGGCGGTGAGCCCGCTGTGCGTGAAGGTTATGATCAGCGGGGATCGGGTTCGACGCACCGCCTCGACCGTAGCGGCGGCGACCGCCCATTCGGTCGAGGTATAGCCTTCCTCGGCCGGCTCGAGAGGCAGATCGTAGTGCGGCCCCGCGTCGAGGATGTGCGACTGCTCGATCTCCTCGGCGATCCGGACCATGCTCTTCACCGCCTCGACCGGGAACTTGCCGGATGCGGTCTCAGCGGAGAGCATCACCGCGTCCGTCCCATCGATGATCGCGTTGGCGACGTCGGAGGCCTCCGCCCGCGTCGGCCGCGGGTTCTCGATCATGCTCTCGAGCATCTGCGTGGCCGTGATCACCGGGCGGCTGGCCAGGTTGCAGAGCTGAATCATCCTCTTCTGCGCGAGCGGGACCCTCTCGAAGGGAAGCTCGACGCCGAGATCGCCACGGGCGACCATCGCGGCGCCGGCCACCTCGAGGATCGACGGAAGATTGTCGAGGGCCATCCCCTTTTCGACCTTCACCACGACCGGCGGGCCGCCCTCGGGGATGAGGCTCTGCAGTTCGACCACGTCCTTCGCCTCTCGCACGAAGGAGAGCGCCACGTAGTCCAGCTGCTGCTCGAGCGCGAACTCCAGATCCCGCACGTCCTTCTCCGTCAGAGACGGCACGCTCATCTTCACCCCCGGAAGGTTGATCCCCTTGTGGGAGGTCAGCGTGCCGCCGTGAATGACGCGCATTCGGACGCGCGGCAGAGTGACGTCCTCGACGATCAGCTCCATCAACCCGTCCGCCAGGAGGACCACGTCACCCTCGGTGAGGTCCGCGGCGAGCTCGGGATAGGTGGTGGGGAGCTCTGAGCCCTGCTCCTGGCCCTCCGGCGCGAAGGTGATCGCGTCCCCGGCGACAAGCTCCACCGGCTCGGCGAGGCGGCCGACCCGGATCTTGGGCCCCTGCAGGTCGCCGAGGATCGCTATCGGCGTGTCGGCAAGCTCGGCCTGCTCGCGTACGATTCGGATGGTTTGGGCGTGTTGCTCCAGAGTCCCATGCGAGAAGTTGACCCGGGCGACGTTCATCCCGGCCGCGATCAGCGACGCGATGCGCTCCGGGGTGTTGGACGCGGGTCCGAGCGTGCAGACGATCTTGGTTCTACGAATCATCTTTTTGGCTTTCGGTGTCGAGCGATCGGGCAGCGGCCGTCCTGCATTCGGGGTCCCGGAGGCCCGGGTGGCGACGCGCTACCCAATCTGCCCCGAGCGCGGCATCATCAGCAAGATCGGTTCTCAGCGCGACCCCGACAGGCAGCGCTCAGACGCCATCGCGGTGCACGATCTCGCCGCCGACCATTGTAAGGAGACAGCGCATCTCGCGCACCTCTTCCGGCGGGGCTTGCAGCGGGTCGCGGTCCCAGACGACGAGGTCGGCGTCACGACCGGGCCGCAAGCTCCCGCGGCGATGGGCGTCGCGCGAGGCCGCCGCGGGGCCTTCCGCGTAGCACGAGAGCGCCTCGGCCGCCGTGAGCGCCTGCTCGGGATACCACTCCTCGCCCTGCCAGGCGCCCGTCCAGGTCTCCCGGCGCAGCGCGGCGAAGAGCCCGGGGCGGGGATCGATGGTCTCCACCGGGACGTCGGAACCGAAGGCCAGCGTCATTCCGCGACGGAGCAGGGGCGCGAACGCGTAAGCTCCCCGGCAGCGCGGTCGGCCCCAGTGCTCTTCGGCGGCGGGGATGTCGCTCAGCAGGTGCACCGGCTGCATCGAGGCGACGATTCCTGACGCGGCGGCGCGGTCCCACAGGTCGGGCGGGCAGAGCTGGAGGTGCTCGATGCGGTGCGGGAGCGCAGAGGGCGGGGGGATCTCCTCCAGCACGTCCAGGGCGAGCTCGACGGCGGCGTCACCGATCGCGTGTACGGCCGATGCGAGCCCCGCCCCCGCCGCGCGAGCCACCGCGCCGCGGAAATCCTCGCGCGAAAGCGTCTGGATTCCGCGGTAATCGTCGCTGCCGGAATACGGCTCGCGCAGCCACGCCGTTCGCGAGCCCAGCGCCCCATCGAGGAACATCTTGATCCCCCCGATCCGCAACCACTCGTCCGATCCGGGGCGGGCTGGCGAGCCGCTGCGCCAACCGGCCGCAATCGAATCTTCCAGACCGGCGAGCGGGAGGTGCTGCAGCACCCGCAGTCGCAGCAGGTCGCGGTCTAGCAGCGCGCTCATCTCCGCGAGGCCGGTAGGTTCCACCGAGTGCAGCCCCGTGATTCCCAGCTCGTGCGCCGATGCCTGAGCGTCCAGCAGCGCGGACAACACCTCCTCCGGCCCTGGAGCCGGCAGTCGCGCGAACGCCGGGCGGCGAGCCTCCTCCAGGAGCACTCCCGTGGGCTCGCCGGTCGCGGGATCGCGCACGATCCGACCGCCGTCAGGATCGGGCGTATGCCGATCGATCCCGCAGCGACGGAGCGCCTCGCCGTTCAGCCAGAGGGCGTGAAGATCGTGACTCTCCAGGAGAACCGGGGCCGCGGGGCTCACGCGGTCGAGAATCTCGTGGGTGGGGAACGCTCCCCAGCGGTGTGAGTCCCACCCCTGCCCCACGATCCATTCCCCGAGCGAGGGTAGGGTCGCGCCGATCAGACGCGCGGCGGCCTCGGGGCTGGGAGCGTCGCGCAGGTCGACCCGGCGGCGCGAGAGCGCCCAGGCGGTAGGATGCGCGTGGGCGTCCACCAGCCCGGGTGTCACGGCGGCCCCGGCGAGATCGACGACCAGCGCTGTCGGGGAAGCGAGCGCCACCGCGTCCTCACCGAGTGCGGCGACGCTGCCCCCGCGCAGCAGGAGCGCGCCGACGGGCCGATGTCCTCCCAGTGGGTGGATCCTGCCGTTGCGCAGGAGGACCTGATCTTCCGGGCTGTTTTGAGACTGCGGCATCGGTGGGACCAGTGTATGCGAGATGCCAAACGGAACGCGGCTCATGTTATGCCGGGCTCCCGACCCACGCCACTAGCGCGCGGGGTACCACCCTTGCGAGGGCCTCGCCGAGCGAGCAGGTTTCGCGCCTTTGCCCGACATCTCATCCGTCAGCGGCGGCCTACCCGGTTCGCTCGCGGAAAGCCGACTGCATCATGGATTACCAGTACATCGACACCCCGGGCGCACTCCGGGATGCGATTGCCAGACTGCAACGCTTCCCGGTGATCGGCGTGGACACCGAGGCGGCCGGGTATCACCGGTATCTGGATCGAATCAGCCTGATCCAGGTCTCATCGCCCGAGGAGAATCTGCTGATCGACCCGCTGGCGCTGGAGGATCTCTCCTCGCTCGGCGTGGTGACTTCGGACCCGAAGATCGAAAAGATCTTCCATGACGCAGACTACGATCTGCGCATCATGGATCGCGACCTGAAGCTGGGGGTGTCCGGCCTTTTCGACACGCAGATCGCCGCGGCTTTCGTCGGGGAGCGGTCGCTGGGCCTCGGCGCGATCGTCGAGAGGTACCTGGGGATCACGCTGCCGAAGGCGTTCCAGCGCGCCGACTGGGCGGAGCGTCCGCTCTCGGAGGGAATGAAGGACTACGCTGCGACGGACACCGTGCACCTGCTCGCATTGCGCGAGAGGCTCAGGACCGAGCTCGAGGCGCGCGGCCGGATGGCCTGGGCGGAGGAAGAGTTCATCCGGCGGGAGCAGATTCGCTGGAGCGACTCCAACGACGAGCGCGAAGCGTTCCTGCGGATGAAAGGAGCGCGGGACCTGAAGCCGCGCGGGCTGGCGATCCTCAGGGAGCTGTACGCCTGGCGCGAGGGCGTGGCACGCGACCGCGATCAGGCGACCTTCCGCGTGATTTCCAATCAGGCGCTCCTGGCCCTGAGCCTGCGGAGCCCCACCACGCAGGCGGAGTTGGCCGCCACGGAGGGGGTACCGCAGTCGATGGTGGAGCGCCGGGGGCGCGACATCCTCGCGGCGATCCAGCGGGGCCTGGCCGTCCCGGAGAACGAGCTCCCCCGCTTCCCACCGGCCAAGCGGTGGGACCGCGATCCGGACGCGGATGAGCGCGCCGAGCGGCTGCGCGACGCACGCGCCCGCGTCGCCGAAGACCTCGACCTGGACCCCGGGTTCCTGATCTCGCGCGCCATGCTGGACGAGATCGCACGACGGAACCCGCACGACATCGAGGAGCTGCTTCAGGTCCCGGATCTGCGCCGCTGGCAGGTGGAGGCGTTCGGGGAAGCGATCTTGCATGCCCTGCGCGCTCGCTAGATCAACCGCTATTCGAGATTTGGTGACGAGAGGAGAACATGCGTGATTTCCAGGACGAGCTAGGAAAGCCGTGGCGGGCGATCTCCGTCGATGCGGTCGTTGCGCATGGCAAGCCCGGGGCGGTGCTTGCCTTTGTCCCAGCCGAGAACCCGGACCGCGAGCCCATCGAGGCAAACGTCACCTTCAACAGCCATCGCGCCGCCGACTTCGCTCTGCGGACGATGAGCCAGAAGGAGCTGCAGCGGAGGCTGAGCCTGGCGAGAGCGATGAGCTAGCGAACAGGGAACCGGGAACAGCCTGCGCTACACAGCAGGGGCCGACATCGAGTGAGATGTCGGCCCCTGCTCTTTGTTGCTCCCTGTTCCCTGCTCCGTGTTCCCTATTCCCCATCACCGCAGGCCCCGCAGCACCGCGACATTGCGCAGGGCAAGTGCGTCGGAGCGGCCGATCCATTCGACTTCGGCGCGGACGCTCCGTCGGCGCACGAAGCTCTGCTGCACTTCGGGGGCACCGGCGAAGGCGGGAGCGAGGTCCGGAGGGACGAGGAGGAGGAGGTCGGGCGCGTCCACAGCGGCTCCCCACTTGCACTCCGCGCCTGGAACCCGGCCGTTGACGTCGGCGACGGCGGCCACCGACTTGGATACGGCCGTCTCGACGCTCATCGAGATCGAGTTCACGGGCTCGCAGTAGAGCTGCGTGATGACTCGCTGCCCGGAGGCCGCGTCGCCCTGGGCGAGCAGGCGCTCGTACTCGCCGGTGCCTAACGCCTCGCGGGGCGGTGCGGCGGCGGCGGGCGAAGCGGTGGTGTCGACCGCGGGCGCAATGGGCGCGGTGGTCACTTCGCCCATCGCCGGTGCCTCGTCCTCCCCGGAGGAGCGAAAGATCATCACCACCAGGAACGTTCCGACTACGCCGTAGAGGGCGTACGCCCACGGGCGCTTCCAGAGCGGTCGGGGGGCACGGCGGTCAGGGCGTCGTCGATCGTCGCCGCGGCGATCGGCACCGCGTCGGTTGCGGTCCTCCTCGGCAATCTCTTCGGGTGTGCGATCGGCCATGGGAATCTGGATACGGGAAGATCAGGTTTCCGGCGAGTCGATGGTGCCGGGAGCAAGGCCCGCGGCCGACGCGAAGTGCTCCTTCAACCGCTCCACGGCGTCCGTCGGGTCACGCGCCACGACATCCGCTCCGACCGTCTCCGCCAGGGCCGGCTCGTGCAGGAACGGGCGGCCGCCGACCACGATGACGGGCGTGGCCTCGCCGAGCGCGTCGCGCAGCGCAGAGATCGCTCGCGTCAGCCTGGGGACGTGCGTCGCCAGTGAGACGGAGAGCGCGAGCGCGTCCGGGCGACGGGTCTGCACCATCTGCGCTAGGCTGACGGACGGAACGGTGGCCCCGAGAAAGGTGGTCTCCCACCCCTCCATCTCGAGCAGATCGCACACCATGCGTAGTCCGATCTCGTGACGCTCCGAGTCGAGGCAGGCGGCGATCATCGTTCGAGCATGCCCCTCCGTCCGAGCGAACGTCTCGGAGAAGACCTGCGCCATCAGGGCCTGCGTGATGGCGGTCGCGAGGTGCTCATCCGCCACGGTGATGCGATTCTCCTGCCATAGGCGCCCCACCTCGCGCAACGTCGGCTGGAAGATATGCAGGTAGAGAGCGCGGATGTCCACCCCCTGCGCCTTCGCGTCGTCGACGACCGCGCGGGCGCGCTGACGGCTCCCTGCCAGCACCGCGTCCAGATACGCCTGGGCGAACGATTCCGCCGCGCTCACTCGACGTCCAACCCGCCGAGGTCGACTTCGGCCCGCGGAGGGCCGCCCAGGCGCGAGTCGAGCAGCACCTCGAAGGCCTCGTGCCGCACGGTCGTGCGGCCCATGATCTCCTCCGGCTCCCGGGAGTGCGACACCGCATGTTCGGCGCTTCGCATGTAGCGTCGGAACGCGTCGCGGTCCTGCCACGCGGTGAGAAAGGTGTGGGAGGCGCCGCCAGCTTCCGGCTTGAGCAACTGCAGATAGAGGAACCCCGGAAACGAGTCCACGAGGCGGGATCGCTCGTGGAAGTAGCGCTCCAGCGTCTTTCGGTCCTCCTCCGGCACGGTAAGGTGCGAGATGAACACGAACATCGTTTTCCGTGAATGCCGCGTTAGGAGCCGTCCACCCGTGCCTGACGCGCCTCGAAGATGTACAGAGCCGCCACGGCGATCGCGCTCGTGATCTCGCCGGACGCGATCATGGCGCGGACGCTGCCGCGGTCCACCAGGCGGACGCGCGTATCCTCCCCCGCATCGAGATCCTTCTCGCCCGCCGCCCGGGCGTTCTCCCCGAAAGCCACATGCACGCGGGTCGTCTCCCAGGACGGATTCTGGTGCAGGAATCCGAGATATTCCAGCTGGTCGAGCTGGTAGCCCGTCTCCTCCTGCAGCTCTCGCCGCGCGGCGTCAAGCGGCTCGTCGTCGTCGAGTATTCCGCCGGGCAGCTCGAGCGTCACGGCGCGGATGCCATGCCGATACTGCTCCACCATCACCAGCTCGCCTCGCGCGGTGAGTGCAACCACCGCCACGGCCTCAGGCGCATGTACGATGTCGTAGTCGTGGACGTCTCCGGTCCGGGGCGAGCGAACCCGGTCGCGGTGCACCGCGTAGACGGTGTACTCGCGCTCCATCTCGGAGCTTTCGACGGGCCAGGGCTTCGGTGAATCAGCTGACGACATAACGCCTCGGAAGCGGTGTTCGCCGGCTCGTGCAGTCTGAACCGGCGTCGTTCTCCAAGTGCGCGGTGCAAGGGTCGGGCCCTCTGCAGAGTCCTCACCGGGCACACGAATTGCCCCCTTCCGACATTCCCCAACACACAAGAGGGAGCGCACATGGCTGACGACATCGACGGCAAGGCAACGCACGTCGCCGGGAAGATCAAGGCTGGCATCGGCGAGCTGCTCGGGGACACCAAGCTGGAGCAGGAGGGCGAGCTAGATCAGATGGAGGGGCGCGCCGAGCAGGACCAGGCGCGCGCGGAAGCGGCGGCCGACGAGGCTGCCACCCGCCGCGCAGCGGCGCGCCAGGCGAGAGATCATCAGATCTAGCCCGAACTCAACCTTTCCCGGCGAGGGAGCCGACATGCACAGGATCCGGGTGGTACAGCCTCGCTATGAACAGTCCAAGCGCTTCGCCGGCCAAATCGGCGAGGTGATTGGGCACTGGTCTCCGGAGAACAGCGAGGAAGGCCGGCAGGGCTACCTGGTCGAGTTTCCCGGCGGCGAGATCGTGGGGGTGGCCGAGGACGAGGCGGAGGACGTGAACGCGGATAACGACGTCTGAGCGCCCAGATCCGAATCGCCCAACGACGAGACGGGCCGGGAGATGACTCCCGGCCCGTCTCGGTTTTGCGAGCGTGGAGTGAAGCTCAGTTCAGCACGGGGATCGTGAGCTTCTGACCCGGCTGGATGGGGCGCTCGCCAAGGCGATTCGCCGTCTGGATGGCGGAGACGCTGGAGCCGTACAGGTGAGCGATGGTCCAGAGCGAATCGCCGCTCTTCACCACGTGCTCCTTCGCCCCCGCGGCCTTCTCAACGGCCTTGGGCGTGACGCTCGCGGTGCGCACCACGGGGATGCGAAGCTCCTGGCCGGCGCGGATCGAGGTGCCGTCGAGCTCGTTGACGCGCTGCAGCTCGGCGACGGAGACACCCCTGTCACGCGCGATCCTGGAGAGCGTCTCTCCCGGCTTCACGCTGTGCGTCGTGTCGCCCTCGCGCGTCGCCGAGCGCGGCTGCTCTTCAATTTCGCGCCGGACCGGCCGGCTGCTCAGCGTCTGGGCGATGCGGAATGGAAGACGCAGCTTCTCACCGATCTGCAGATCGTCGAAGTCGACATCCGGGTTGAGCTCCACGATGCGCGCGGAGCGAAGCTCGGCGAGCTCCGCGAGCTTCCCGAGGGTGTCGCCCTTGCGGATCGCATAGCTCCCGAAGCCCTGCTCCTTGCGGAAATCGGAAGCCAGCCAGGCGCGCTGCAGGGCTACGCCGCGCCCCGCCGGAACCCAGACCCAGTAGCTGCCCGCCGGCGTGGTACGACTGACGAGGTGGGGATTGAGCTGAGCCAGCGCCTCGGCGCTCGCGCCTCCGAGCTTCGCCAGCTCGGACAGCGGCGTGGCGTACTCGACGTTGATACTGTCGAAAGAGAAGCCGGGGGCGGTCGCGGAGCGGAAGCCAAAGCGCTCGCGGTCACGCCCGATCACGGTGACGGCGTACAGGCGGGGAACGTACTGCTTCGTTTCCGCGGCCAGGTCGCCGCGCTCCGCGAGCTCCCAGAAGTCTTTGGCGCCGTAAGCGCGCATACCACGGGTGATGCGGCCGCTTCCCGCGTTGTACGCGGCCGCGGCGAGCGACCAGTCCCCGAGCTCGCGGCGAAGAGCGCGGAGGTGACGTACCGCGGCACGCGTCGAGCGCACCGGATCCATTCGCTCATCCACGATGGAGTCCACGCGCAGCCCCACGGCCTTCGCGGTCGCCGGCATGAACTGCCAGAAGCCCACGGCGCCGACACGGCTCCGTGCGGTCGGCACGAAAGCGCTCTCGATCATCGCGAGGTGGTACAGGTCCGTCGGCACCCCAGCGGCCCGAAACACCCCCTGGATGAACGCGCTGTAGTAATCGCCGCGCTCGAGCCACCGACCGATCACTTCTCGACGCTGTCCCACCAGAAAGTCCAGCTCGGCCTCGACCCAGCTGTTCGCCTCCATGGGAAGGTCGTACGTCGCGCTGCCGAGGATGTCTCGGCGCGGGGCGGCGACCTTTCTGTCCAGTTCGAGCACGTCACCCAGCAGGTCGGGCTCGGGGATCGACAGGGCGGCGGACTGAATCGCGGGTGCTGGGGTCGGAGCCGGCCGGACGGGCGAGCAGGCGGAAAACGCCAGCAACGCGCCGACCAGCGTGGCGGGTGCACGCTTGGAGCTCATAGAATTTGTCGAGCGAAGGAAGATCGCGGGCGGATAACCGGTCGGATGGTATCGGAGAAGGGCCGAAAGATATGCGCCGGTCGTGAATTCACAAGGGCCTCGCGTCCGGACCGCGCCCATCGCCGGAATACGTCTTGCACGCGGGCAGCGCTGCGAAACCTGAGTGTCTTCGCCAGCGAGCAGTCGACGAACGACGCGTCGCGCCGGAAGACCCCACTCGCGCAGATACGCCGTTGAATACACAGTGTCGTCACCGACGAGTCGCAACTGAAGAGCGGGTGCGCGGATGAGCCGTGAGACACTGCTCGTCGGGCTCGCGCACCCTGACGACGAGGTGGGGATGGCGGGCACCATCCTGGCGCAGATCGCGCGCGGCGACCGGGTCGTGATCGTCTGGCTCAGCCGCGGCGAGATGACGGAAGCGTTCGGCCCCCTGGATCTCCAGAGCGTCGCGGCGCGGCGCACCGGCCAGGGGTTGCGGGCCGCGGAGATCCTGGGAGCCGAGGGCCGCTTCCTCGACTTCCCCGACACGCGCATCGAGGCGACGCGCGACGCGGCGACCGAGGTGGCGCGGCTGATATGTGAGATAAAACCGACCGGGCTGCTGACGTGGGGCGATGCCTGGGTCAGGGGGATGCGACACCCGGACCACCAGGCGGCCGGGCAGATCTTTCGTGACGCCACTCTGCTGGCGCGTATCGCCAAGCTGGTCGCGCCGCTGGCGCCGCACCGCGAGAACATTCCCGTATTCACACTGCGCGACGTCCACTCACCGCTGCCGACCGCGGCCATCGACGTGACGCCGCATCGCGAGAAGATCGCGGAGCTGGCTCGCTTCTATTTCACCGGAGTAGGCTTCGGGGATCCGGAGTGGATGGAGAACCGGTTGCTGGAGATCGGCTCGCGCTGGGGCGCTCTTTACGCCGAGGAGTTCGACGCCTGGGAGACTGACGCAGGGCGCCTGACCACCACCCTTCTCCCCGCCCCGCCATTGGCCGGGCAGGTGCATCCCACCCGGCAGAAGACGCTTCCGTAACAGAGCGCAGAGAGCAGCGGCCGCGAAGCTATTGGCGCCTGTAGCGTAGCGCGTATGTGAGAGGGCGCGGCAGCCGTGGGCTCGTGACGGTGACGTGCATGGTGAGCACGCCGCCATCGGGAGAAAGGGAGAAGCGGTTCACCCGCTGCCCGTCGTCCGCCCGAAAGGTCTGCTCCAGCGTGCCGGCCTGCCATTCGGTGCTCACGTGCATCTTCTCGCCAGTTTCCCTCGTCCAGAGGACCGGCGTTCCATCGCTGGGAGACGTCACCGGCACGCCGGAATCCGGTATCGTGGTGATCTCGTTGGCCGTGCTCGTGATCCTGAGGCCGCGATAAGGCGGGTTCGCGTTCCGCAGCCGTCTCCGGGCGAGCGGGCGGATGACGAAGTTCATCTTCGCCACGGCCGCGTCGATCACCTGTTTCTGATCGTCGCTGCCTTCGGCGGCGAAGGTGTAGCTCCCGTCCATCGGTTGCGACTGCGCGCGGGCGGGCGTTGGGCTGGCCGCGGCGATCGCCAGAAGCGCGATGGCCATGAGCTTCATTCGCATGTACTATCTCCAGAGGGGGCGGCGCGAGTGGTGTTGAGTGATACTGTAACCCCGGAGCGCGTGTTCCCGAAACCGTCGGCCCGCCAACGGCGTAGAGCTTTGCGCTCGGCTGCCTCTCCCCTACACCGCACGTTCTCCTCCACATACTCCAGACTGCAGCTATGCCTGACGATTCACGCTTGCTTACCGGTATCGACTCGCGCAGCTGGGAACACCCCGCGGACCGCGCTGCCCTGAGTGCGCTGCGCAAGCTGCCGGGGTTCGACGAGGTGCTGCGAAAGGTCTTCGGCTTCTTCGGCGAGAAGCCTGTGCGGCTCGCGTTTCAGGCGAACGCGGTGCGCGTCTCGCCGACGCAATTCTCACGGATCCACCGGCTCTATGGCCGCGCCGCTAGCGTGCTGGATGCACCGGTCGACTATCCCGTGTTCGTTTCCCAGACCCCCTTCGTCAACGCCGGTGCGTACGGGATGGATCGCCCGTTCATCATCGTGAACTCGGGCACCACGGCGCTGCTGGACGACGAGGAGCTCCAATTCGTTCTTGGCCACGAGATCGGCCACATCATGAGCGGTCACGTGCTGTACACGACGATGATGGTGATCCTGGTGCAGCTGGCGGAGCGAGGGTTTCCTGTGGTGGGGCTGGCCGCGCGCGCGATCCTCTTCGCGCTGATGGAGTGGTACCGCAAGGCGGAGCTGTCCAGCGACCGGGCTGGAGCGCTCGCGGTGCAGAGCCCGGAAGTAGGGATGCGCGTGATGCTGAAGTTCGCTGGTGGCGGACTCGCCGGCGAAACGAACCTACCCGAGTTCATCCGCCAGGCCGACGAATACCGCCAGACGGGCGATCTCGCTGACCAGGTCTTCAAAGTGCTGAACCTCCTCGGCGCGGATCACCCGTTTCCCGTGCTGCGCGTGGCAGAATTGCGCGACTGGTTCGAACGTGGCGATTACGACCGCATCATACGCGGAGAGTATCAGCGTCGCAGCGATGCAGAACGCCCGTACATGGAGGACTTAGCGGCAGCAGGCCGATCCTACGCGGAGGGCGCGAAGGAGGCTTTCGGCTCCGCGGCCGATGCGGCGCGCAAAGTCGTCGATTCTTTTCGAAGTGGCTATAACAAACAGTAGATAATGGCGCCATACCTGAGTTATGAAACCATTTGCAGCGGGTCCGGATTTGATGGATTGCGTCTTTTCTGGAGCGAGAACGGCGCAGAATAAGGCAAAAGTGAGGGCCGATTTGAACTTTCGGTCTATGGTTTGCGTGTACTTTTTGGCGCAGGTCCTAGTGCGGGGCAACGTCCACGCTTTCCGGGAGGCAAGGGGATGAAGAAGAAAGACTTCATCGAGCGGGTGGCCGAAAAGGCCGAATTGACCAGGGCGGAGGCAGCACGCACCGTCGAGGCGATCTTCGACGCCGCTGAAGGCGCGATCGTCGCGGCCGTACGGGCGGGGGAGCACATCTCCCTGCCAGGCTTCGGGAAGTTCAAGACGAAGACCCGCGGCGCCCGGAAGGGTCGCAATCCGCGCACGGGGAAAGAGATCAACATCCCGGAGCGCACGGTGATGCACTTCTCCTCGGGGAAGGGCGTGGCCGACACGCTCGCTGGCAAGAAGTCGACGCGCCGTAAGAAGAGCGCGGCCA
>JAHWJV010000249.1 GCA_019348265.1 Gemmatimonadota bacterium | reverse complement strand
GCGGAGGATTTCTTCGAGCACGCCGTCGAGGTTCTCCGTGACGTCGTTGTTCCAGAAGCGGATGACGGTGTAGCCGTGGGCTTCGATCATTCGCGTGCGGTCGGCGTCTGCATCGGGAGAATGTTGGCCGCCGTCCAGCTCCACCGCCAGCTCTTCACCGCGGCGGAAAGCCGCCAGCTCCGATGATGGCAGCGCGCGGATCGCCTCCGCGATGGCCGGCGTCTGCTTCCCGAACCGCGCGCCCAGCGCACGGAAGTTCGGCTTGGCGCTGAAGGTCACCAGCTCCTCCGCGCGGTCCATGAACTCTACGCGACGCACGTTCAGCTCGTCACGCAGGATGGCGAGCAGCTCGCCGTCCACGTCGACGCCGACGGGCACCACGGCGTAAAGGACGCCGAGCGGCTGGCGCACTCGGATGCGCACGGTCTCGCGCGCGGCGCGACCCAGCGTGGACAGGCTGCGCACCGCGTCCATCCCGCGCTCCAGCCCTGGATCGCGCACCTCCGGCTCCTGCCTGGGTAGCCGCGTCAGATGCACGCTCTCCCCACCCGTGAGGGCGCGATGCAGCCAGTCCGACAGGAAGGGCGCGATGGGCGCCAGCAGGCGCGCCACGTCCACGAGTGCGCGGTGCAGCGTAGCGAAGGCGGAGCGCGTGTCCTGGCTGTCCGCGCTGCCCCAGAAGCGATCGCGGGAGCGGCGCACGTACCAGTTGGAGAGGTCGTCTACGATGAAGTCGCCGAGCTCGCGAGCGGCGTGCGTGAGGTTGTATTCCTCGTAGTGCCTCGTGACCGTCCCGGTCGCCAGGGCCAGGCGCGAGTGCAGCCAGCGGTCCATGATCGGGCGCTCGGCCGGCGCCAGATCCTGCCAGCTCTCCTGCCATCCCTCCAGGTTCGCGTACAGCGCGAAGAAGTGGTACGTGCTCTTCAGCGTGTCGAACACCTTGCGCTGCACCTCCCGCACGCCCGCCGGGTCGAAGCGCTTCGGCAGCCACGGGTGCGAGCTCGCCAGCAGGTACCAGCGAATGCTGTCCGCGCCGAACTCACCGATCGCCTCCCATGGGTCCACCACGTTCCCGCGGGACTTCGACATCTTCTGCCCCTCGGCGTCGAGCACGAGGTCGTTCACGATCACGTTTCGGAACGCCGGCCCGCGACCCAGCAGCGTCGAGATCGCCGTCAGCGAATAGAACCATCCCCGCGTCTGGTCCACCCCTTCGGCGATGAAATCGGCGGGGAAGAGACGCTCCGCCTCCTCGCGGTTCTCGAAGGGGTAGTGCCACTGCGCGAACGGCA
Organism: Gemmatimonadota bacterium; assembly: GCA_019348265.1. GTDB lineage: Bacteria > Gemmatimonadota > Gemmatimonadetes > Longimicrobiales > Longimicrobiaceae > JAHWJV01. The sequence goes on along the minus strand of JAHWJV010000249.1, from coordinate 4,332 downwards.
TCGCGCCCGAGTCGTACCATACGTCGATCACCTCCGGCGTGCGCCGCATCATCCCGCTGCAGCCGTCGCGGTGACAGGCCCAGCGGTACTCGTCGATGAACGGCCGGTGCGGATCGAAGGGGATGGGTAGCTCGCCGACGTGCTCGCGGAGCTCGTCGAAAGAACCGATGAAGGCCACGTGCTCGGTGTCCGCGTCGCAAACCCAGGCCGGCAGCGGCGTCCCCCAGAAGCGGTTCCGCGACAGCGCCCAGTCGACATTGTTCTCCAGCCACTCGCCGAAGCGCCCCGCGCCCACCTCCGGCGGATGCCAGCGCACCTCGTTGTTGTTGGCGATCAGCGCGTCCTTGACTGCCGTGGTTCGAATGAACCAGGAATCCCGCGCCATGTACAGGAGCGGGCTTCCGCAGCGCCAGCAGTGGGGATAGGTGTGCAGCTCCTTGCTGGACTTGAACACCTGGCCGCGGCCCTTCAGCTCGCGTACCAGGTGCTCGTCCGCTTCCTTCACGAACTGGCCGCCCACCACCGGCATGTCGGGCGGGAAATGTCCGCGGTCGTCCACCGGCTGGAGCACCGGCAAACCCTGCTGCTGGCCGACGGCATAGTCGTCCGCGCCGAACGCGGGGGCCATGTGCACGATCCCGGTCCCGTCGTCCGCCGAGACGAAGCTGCCCGGAACCACGCGCCAGGCGCGCTCCAGGCCGCGCTCCTTCGGCTCCACCCACTCGAACGGACGCTGGTAGCGCAACCCGAGGATCTCGCTCGCCGGGAGCGTGCGAACCAGCTGCGCTTCCTCGCCGAACAGTGCCGACACGCGGCCCTGGGCCAGGATCAGCCGCTTCCCTTCGTGCTCGACCTCGGAGTACACCAGCTCCGGGTTCACTGCCAGCGCGACGTTGGCGACCAGCGTCCACGGGGTCGTCGTCCATACCAGAAAGGAGCGGCCGTCCTCCTTGCCGGCGGCGTCCACCACCGGAACCGTGAAGTAGAGCGACGGATCGCGCACCTCCCGATACCCCTGCGCCACCTCGCGGCTCGAGAGCCCCGTCCCGCACCGCGGGCAATACGGCAGGATCTTGTGCCCCCGGTAGATCAGCCCCCGGTCGGCGCTCTGGCGGGTGCTCCACCAGATCGATTCGATGTATTCCGGGTGGTACGTGACGTACGGCCGCGAGTAGTCCAGCCAGTAGCCGATGCGGGCCGAGAAACGCTCCCACTCCTCGGTGTAGGTCAGCACGCTCTCGCGGCAGACGTCGTTGAAGCGGGCGATCCCGACCTTCTCGATCTCCGGCTTCCCGGAGATCCCCAGCCGTTTCTCCGCCTCGATCTCCACGGGGAGCCCGTGCGTGTCCCACCCGGCGATCCGCGGGACGTAGCGTCCCTGCATCGTGCGGAATCGCGCGACTGCATCCTTCACCGTCCGCGCGAATACGTGGTGGATCCCCGGACGCCCGTTCGCGGTCGGCGGGCCCTCGAAGAACACGAACGGCTCCCCCTCCGCCGTCCTCTCCAGGCTACGCGCGAAGGTGTCCTCGTCCCGCCAGCGCTCCAGGATCTGCTCCTCGAGCTGCGTCAGCGTCTCGGGAAGGTCAGGATATCTCTTCATCAATTATGATCATGAATGATGAATGATGAATTACGCTGATGAACCGGGCGCGACCTCGAGGAGCGCGTCCCATTCACCATCCACAATTCATCATTCATAATTTCACTTCGTGTCGACCGCGTCGCTCCACCCCGCCTCCCTCGCCCTCTCCTCCTCCACCTCGATCTCCTCCAGCTGCCGCTCGACCAGAGCCCGGAATCCGCGGAGGAAGCGAACGCGCCCCGCCTGTATTCGGCGCATGGATTCCGCGGCGTCGCGGGCCTGCCGCTTTGCTTCCGCCATGATGCGCTCGCCTTCCGCGCGGGCTTCCCGGACCACGAGATCCGACTCGCGAATCGCCTGCGCGCGCAGCTCTTCTCCGAGCTGTTGCGCGGAGACCAGCGCCGAGTTCATCGCCTGCTCGCGCTGCCGGAAGCCGTCCAGCGCCTCCGCCAGCTCCGCCACCCGCTGCCGAAGCCCCGAGCCCTCGCGGACCAGCTCCTCCATCCGGTCCGCCGCCAGGTCGAGGAAATGGTCCACCGCGCTGGTATCGTAGCCGCGGATTCCGCGGGCGAAGTCGCCTTTCTTCTTGCGAATGTCCAGCGGCGTGAGGTCGATCATGTCGGTCGCGCTCCAAAGAGGACCGTACCCAGCCGCACGAGGGTGCTCCCCTCCTCCACGGCGGCCTCGTAGTCGTTGCTCATTCCCATCGACAGATGCTCCCCTCGGAATCCTGGGATCTGGCGCGCCGCCTCGTCCCGCGCTCTGCGCGTGGCCTCGAAAGTCCGCCGCACGACGTTCCGATCGTCGGTAAACGGGGCCATTGTCATGAGACCTTCCACGCGGAGGCCGGGCAGCTCGCAGATCGTCCCCAGCGCCTCGATGAGCTCGCTGAGCTCGAGGCCGCTCTTGCTCTCCTCACCCGATGCGTTCACCTGCACCAGCGTGCGAACGGGGGCGCTCTCGGCTGCAGCCGCGCTGAGCTCTCGCGCCAGCCGCACCGAGTCCAGCGAATGGAGGAGATCGAAAGACTGAATCGCGCGCCGCGCCTTGTTCCGCTGCAGGTGGCCTATCAGGTGCCACTTCACCGCATCCCGCCCCACCGTCTCGACCTTCTCCGCCAGCTCCTGCACGCGGTTCTCACCCACGTCCCGGAGCCCCGCGTCGCGCGCGGACAGCACGGTCGCGGCCGGGTACGTCTTGGTCACCGCTACGATCGTTACGGCATCGGCGGTGCGACCGCTCCGCTCAGCGGCGGCCGCGATCCGCTCGCGGACGAACGCCAGGCGGGAGACGAGCTCATCGGGCATCATCGGACAGTTCAAAGTTCAAAGCGCAAAGTTCAAAGTACGGAGTGCTCCCGAGTACTTTGAACTTCGCGCGTTGAACTTTGAACTTCGTGTTCTTCGACGCAAGCCGTTGCGCCGCGTTACGGCGCCGCGTCACCGCGCCACCGCGCCGATGCTGCGCGTGCCGGCGAAGAGCAGCGCGAGAAGCTGCTCGTGGTCGAGCCCTCGCTCCAGTTGTCCGCGCGTCGCCACGGACACAGTGCTCGTCTCCTCGGACACGACGATCACCAGGGCGTCCGTCTCCTCCGAGAGGCCGAGGGCGGCACGATGCCGCGTGCCGATGGACTTGTCTGCCACCGGAAACTGCGTGAGCGGGAGGATCGCGCCCGCGGCGATGATCTGGTCGCCGCGGATCACCACCGCGCCGTCGTGCAACGGGGAGTACGGCGTGAAGATCGTGGTGAGGAGAGACGAGGAAACCCGCGCCTCCAGGGGGGTGCCGGACTGGGCGTACTCCGCCAGTCCGACCTCGCGCTCCAGCGCGATGATCGCTCCGACCTTGCTGCGCGCCAGCTCCTCCACTGCCTCGGCGATTTCTTCCACGACCTGCGTCTCCTCCAGCCGGTTGAAGAGCCGCAGGATCCGGTTCTGGCCGAGGTGCGCCAGTGCGGCCCGCAGCTCCGGCTGGAAGACGACGAGCGCGGCGATCGCCCCGAACTGGAAGAGGTTCTCGAGTACGTAGCGGATGAGGCCGAGCTGGAGGACGCGGGAGAGGAAGTAGACGCCCACCAGCAGCACGAGGCCGAGCAGCATCTGGATCGCGCGGGTGCCCGCGAGCACCAGCAGGATGCGGTAGATGACCGCGCCGACGACGAGGATCTCGACGAGATCCTTCCAGTCCGGAACGAGGAAGCCGAACTGGTCCAGGAGGCTGGTCACGCCCGCGTCAGGAAGCCACGCGAATGGCCTCGGCGACGGTCAGCGCCTCGCGCACCACTCGCACGTCGTGCACGCGGAAGATCCTGGCCCCCTGCATCAGGCCAGCCACGCACGCCGCCGCGGTGCCGACGGCGCGCTGCGCTGGCGCCGCCCCCCCGAGCAGGGATCCGATGAACGCTTTGCGGGAGACGCCCAGCAGGAGCGGCCGACCGAGAGTGGTGAGGTCGGATAGGCGGGAGAGAAGCTGGAGGTTGTGCGCCGCCGTCTTCGCGAACCCGATGCCCGGATCGACCACGATGCGCTCCTCGGGGATTCCGGCGGCGATGGCGCGCAGCATGGCCTGGCCAAGCTCCTCCGTCACTTCGCGGACGACGTCGTCATAGCGCGGATTCAGCTGCATGGTCTCCGGGGTTCCCCGCATGTGCATGAGCACCACTCCAGCCCCGGCGTTGGCCACCACCCGCGCCATCTCCGGGTCCGCGAGCGCCGAGATGTCGTTGACCACCTCCGCTCCAGCGTCCA
>JAHWJV010000248.1 GCA_019348265.1 Gemmatimonadota bacterium | reverse complement strand
GACCGCCCCCAACTCTCACGATCGCGCCCGACTCCGCACCATCCTCATCGTCACCAGGGGGTGGGATGTCCGCTTCCGACCCGCAGCACGTCCCGTCGCGCATGCGCGAGCGGTTCGACGAGATCGTCGCCGTCACCGACGCGGTGGCCGCCCGGCACCTGGACGCCGACTACGCGGCGCTCTGCCGGCGCATGGCCGAGGTCCTGGCGCGCCGACGCCCGTCGCCGCTGGAAAGGGGGGAGGTGTGGACCTGGGCGGCGGGGATCCTCCACGCCGTGGGGTGGGTGAACTTCCTCACCGACCCGTCGCAACAGCCGCACATGACCGCGGCGGCGCTGGCGGCGGCGGCCGGGGTGGGGCAGAGCACCGCCGCCGCGTTCCGGACGATCCGGGACGCGCTCGACCTGGTGCGCCTCGACCCGGCGTGGACCTGCGCGGGCTCGAGTTCGACACCATGATCGCCAGCTACCTGCTCGATCCGGGAAGCCGCGAGCACGGCCTGGACGCGCTGGCGCTGAGATTTCTCGACCACAAGACCACCAGCTACAGCGACCTTTGTGGGAAGGGAAAGAATCAGCTCCCTTTCGCCGAGATCGAGCCCGAGAAGTGCCGGGACTACGCGTGCGAGGACGCGGACATCGCCCTCCAGCTCGCCAACTTCTTTGCGCCGCAGATTCGCGAGCTCCACCTCGACCAGCTCTTCCGTACCGTAGAGATGCCCCTCGTCTGCGTCCTGGCAGAGATGGAGTGGAACGGCATCAGGATCGACGAAGATTTCTTCCGGAGACTTCACGGCCGGCTGAATGGCGAGCTCAGAGTGCTGGAGCAGCAGATCTACGACGCCGCCGGAACCACCTTCAACATCAACTCGACACCACAGCTCCGGGAGATCCTGTTCGATCGACTGCAGCTGCCGGTCAGCAAGAAGACCAAGACCGGCGCGTCCACCGACGTCACCGTGCTCGCCGAGCTCGCCGCGGAGGGACACCGGCTGCCGATCCTGTTGATGGAATACCGGCAGCTCGACAAGCTGCAGTCCACGTATGTCGACGCCCTGCCGAGAATGGTTCACCCGGACACCGGCAGACTGCACACCTCCTACAACCAGACGATCGCCGCGACCGGACGCCTCTCGTCCACCGATCCGAACCTGCAGAACATCCCGATCCGCACCGACGTGGGGGCGGAGATCCGCCGCGGCTTCATCCCCGCGGAGGGATACCGATTCGTTTCGGCCGACTATTCGCAGATCGAGCTGCGGATACTGGCGCACTACTCGGAGGACACCGCCTTCGTCGAGGCTTTCCGGCAGGGCGTCGACATCCACCGGCAAACCGCGGCGCTGATGTTCGGGGTGGAGCCGGAGCTCGTCACCCGCGAGATGCGCGACCGGGCCAAGACTGTGAACTTCGCGGTAATTTACGGCATCGGATCATTCTCGCTGGCACAGAAGCTCGGAGTCTCCAATGCCGAGTCCAAGGAGTTCATCGCGCGGTATTTCGAGCGGTTCCCGGGGGTGCGGCAGTACCTCGACCAGCAGATCGAGAAGGCGCGCCGCCTCGGCTTCGTGGAGACGCTGACCGGCCGACGGCGCTATATTCCGGAGATCTCGTCGAAGAACTTCAACATCCGCGCGTTCGGCGAGCGCGCAGCCACGAACGCTCCGATCCAGGGCTCGTCCGCGGACCTCATCAAGATCGCGATGATCGACATCCAGCGAGAGCTCGATCGGGAGACGGTTCCAGGGCGCATGCTCCTCCAGGTCCACGACGAGCTTCTCTTCGAGACCCCACGCGGCGAAGAAGAGGGGCTGCTGGCCATGGTGAGATCGAAGATGGAGGGGGCCGCCGAGCTGCGGGTACCGCTGGTGGTCGAAACCGGTCTCGGTGAGAACTGGCTGGAGTGTAAATGACGAGCAGCGAGACTACAGCCCCGGGGGTCGCCAGCCGCCTGTTCCCAGTCGCCAGTCCGACTGGCGACCGGCGACCGGCGACTCGCGACTTCCCGCCCAGCCCATGAGGCCAGCAATGAAACCCTTCCTGCTCGGTATCGTCGGCGATTCCGGGAGCGGCAAGAGCACGCTGGCGGATTCGGTCACCGTGCTTCTCGGCCGCGATCGCGTCACCGACGTGCTGCTGGACGACTACCACCGCTTCACCCGCGAAGAGCGCGCGACCCGCGGAGTGACGGCGCTGAACCCGGTCGTGCACAATACACCCCTCATCCAGGAGCATCTGCAGCTCCTCCGGGACGGGCGCCCCATCCGCAACCGCAGCTACGAGCACGCGAACGGAACCTTCGGCTCCATCCGCACCATCGAGCCACGCGAGATGGTGCTGGTCCGTGGACTCCTCGGCTATCCCACCGAGGAGCTCCGCAGCCTCTATCATCTGGCGATCTTCGTCCATCCGGAGCCGGAGCTCCTCTTCCGCTGGAAGCTGCGGCGCGACGTGCAGACGCGCGGCTACACCGAGGCCGAGGTCCTGAAGTACATCGCCCATCACCTTCTCGACTCCAAGGAGTTCGTTCTCCCGCAGTCCGAGCGCGCCGACCTCCTCGTGCTGCACGAGCTTCCTCACTGGGACGCCCCGGACAGCGAGATCCGCACGTCGCTGGTCATGCGCCGGGTCATCGCGGAGCTGGCACAGCGCGAGGACCTGTTCGGCAGCCTGCCCGGGGTGCACTTCCATGTCGAGGGGGACGAGGTGCGAGTCGAGCTCGGCAACGACCTGGTCGAATCGCAGGTGGACGACTGGGCCGCGGCGTGGTTTCCCGAAACCTACTCCCCCGATCAGGTAGGGATGTACACCGACGAGGCGGGGGAGCGCGTCAGGCGCCCGCAGCTCGCCGTCCTCGAGGTCATGGTCGCACGGGCGGCCGAGCTCCTGCGGGCTGGGAAGTAGATGGCTTTTCCACCCGCCCACCTGTTGGTCGGGGTGGGGTTCGCGGAGCTGGTGGGCGCCATCACCCCTCTGTCCGGATGGAAGCCCCGTCTGGCGGCCGCATCACTCGCCGTTCTCCCGGACCTCGACATCATCGTCGGGCTGGTGGGTGAGCGAGCGGGATCGGCTTACCACGGCACCTTCACGCACAGCATCTTCGCGACGCTCGTGATCGGAGCTCTGGCCTGGCTGTTGGCAGGACCTGCGTGGGGGATGCTTGCCGCATCGGGTTACGGCTCTCACCTGCTGGTCGATCTCCTCGACGACAGGGGCCGGACCAACGTGCTCCTCGGCTGGCCCTTCTCGCAGGAGTACCCGTACGCGATCGCGCGGATCTTTCCAACGGTTCCGTTCGAGCAGGGACATGGACTTCTGCCCGCCGCGCTGAGCCTGCTCGAGCCTGACGTGTTCCAGCAGCTCGCGATCCAGACGATGATCGGCGCGGCGATGCTGGCCTTTCTCCTCCTGGTCAGCCGCCTGGTCCGCGGCGCGACGCGGCTCCACCGCACATCCGCCCCGTAGCCTCGATCCGCCCGCTACCTAACGGGCGAAATCCGCGAGCAGCGTGCCGAGCTCCGTCTGGACGCCGCGGGCCGCAGAGGTGCCCCTTCCATTGTACAGGAAAGAGAAGGCAATGAGCTCGCCGTTCTTCGCGCGCACGTAGCCGGAGAGCGTGCGGACGTCGTTGATGTAGCCCGTCTTCGCGTGCAGGTTTCCGCTCGCGGGCGTGCCTCGGAAGAGGTTCCGCAGCGTTCCCTTCGGATCCCCGGCCATCGCGAGCGATCCGTGGAACGCCCCCGAGAACGGCGCCCGGTGCGCGTAGATCAGCGAACGGACCATCGCGTTCGGGCTCGCCCGGTTGAATGCCGACAGACCCGAACCGTCGAACTGGTACAGCTGCCCGAGCGGCACCCCGGCGCTGCGCATGAAGTGGAGCGCCGAAGCCGCACCCCCGCGGTCGAAGCTCCCCTCCCCTATCGCCTTTGCAGCCGCGGCCTTCCAGACGTGCTCCGCGAAGAAATTGTCGGATTCCTGGTTCAGCTTGCGCATCATGTAGCTGAGCGGGATCGAAAGGTGTCTGTGCACCAGCTTCGCTCCCGCGGGCGTCCGCGCGACCTTCGACGCCCCGCGCACCTGGATCCCCGCCTCCGTCAGCGCCGCCCGCAGCGCGTCCGTCGTCAGCAGCGCCGGCTGCGATACGCCTACCCGGTAGATGTACGAGCCCCGGCCCGAGACGCCGCCATTTACGTAGATCGTGTCTTCGCCCGCCGTGCGCGCCGCCCACGCCCTTCCGCCACCGGTCCGCGCCTGCGAGACGACCGGGATCACGTTGACCGCCGGGATCAGCTCGATCAGCGCCGCCCCCCCGCCAGGGTTTGGCTTCGCCTGGATTCCGATCGTGTTCCGGTAGTACGGCAGTCCGCTCACCCCGGGCGCGTACCAAGCCGACCCGCCGCCGGTGTCCCCCGGCCACTTTCGCCCGATCAGCATCGTGTCGAACACGAACGGGTCGCCGATCACGGAACCTTCAACGGACTGGACGCCGCGCTCCTTCAGCCGCAGCGCCATCGTCCGGAGCGGCTGCAACGGGTCGTCCTCGAAATCGGGGTACCCGAAGGCCGGGTCGCCGGACCCGCGGATCACCACGTCGCCGCGCAGCACCCCGTTCTCGATCGGCCCGGTGATCAGGACGTCCGTCGGAAACCGGTAGTCCGGTCCGAGCACCGCCAGCGCCCAGATCGAGCTGAACACCTTGTTGTTCGAGGCGGGGATGAGCACGTCGTTGGGGTTGATCGCGAACAGCGCATCACCGCGGTCGATCGACCACGCCATCACGCCCCACTCGCCCCCCACCTTTCGTACGATCTGCTGAGCCTGCGCTTGCAGCGGCGGCTGGCCGGGAATCGCCGCTGCCGGCGTGACCGTATCCGTCGGCGCCGTGTCCGCGCGTGCCGCAGCGCGCGCTTGCGGAGAGGCTTTCGCTGTGGGAGCGGCCGCCTTCGCCTTCGACTCCGCCGCGCGCTGACCGCCGAGCTCCCCCACGCCGACGCTGGCCAGCACGACCGCCGTTACTCCGCCGATCAGAAGGTGCGAAAACGAGAAAGTGCGGAAGAATCTACTTTCGCACTTTCGCACATTCTGACTCTCTAGCTCGTTCTTTCCCATCAGGTCACTCCGGTACCATCTGGCACGCCGGTCCGGCTCGGCACGGCTGCGCCGTCGGACTGCAGGCTCTCTAGAATCTGCTGCTGCACACGGAAGGTCGACCGGGTGTTCTCCTCCACGTCTAGCGCCACCTCGATCAGCGCCGCGACGACGAACAGCCCGACCGCGAGCAGGATCGTCGCGAGCAGGCTCACCAGACGGACCGGCCACGGCGTGGTCTCGTCGCCGAACGCGAAGAGGAGGAGACCGACCGCGATGGTGATCACCCCGAGGAAGCGGAGCAGGCTGAGAAGCAGGCGCAGCTGTCCGTACCGCCGCTCGACGCCGGCCAACCGACCCGGAGAGCGCTTCTCCTTCAGGAGATTTCCGCACTTCGGGCACTTGTCGACCATCGGGTCGTCCACCGAGGTGCCGCAGTTCGTGCACTGCACCGGAGTGCTGAAAAGATGCATGGCCATGGCCGACGTCGCTTGCTGGAGTGTTGGAGCCGCTCAGGCGATCGCCGCGACGTCAGCGACCGGCTTCAACTCCAC
>JAHWJV010000247.1 GCA_019348265.1 Gemmatimonadota bacterium | reverse complement strand
CGTGGAGAACGGAGGCGGGTGAGCCGAGCGAAAAGTACAAGCTCCCCCCGTCTAAGCAAAAATGTATGTCATGGTGTGAAAAAAGAACCGGCGGCCAGGGCGGCCGCCGATTCTTTACTTCTCAGGTATCACTCGCTTTTTGTGCCCGCAGGCGATCGACGCGGCCGAAAAGCCTCTTAGTACCGGTAGTGATCCGGCTTGTACGGCCCGTCGACCGGCACGCCGATGTACTCGGCCTGCTTCGGCGTCAGCTCCGTGAGCCGGACGCCCAGCTTCTCCAGGTGCAGGCGCGCGACCTTCTCGTCGAGCTTCTTCGGGAGCACGTACACCTGCTTCTCATACCCGCCGGCGTTCTGGTGCAGCTCGATCTGCGCCATCACCTGGTTGGTGAACGACGCCGACATCACGAAGCTCGGGTGACCCGTGGCGCAGCCGAGGTTCAGGAGGCGTCCCTCGGCGAGGATCATCACGCTGTGCCCGTCGGGGAAGACGTACTCGTCGTACTGCGGCTTGATGTTGATCCGCTCGACGCCCGCGGCCTTCTTCAGGCCGGCCATGTCGATCTCGTTGTCGAAGTGGCCGATGTTCCCGACGATCGCCTTGTCCTTCATCCGCGCCATGTGGCCGGCGGTGATGATGTCGAAGTTCCCGGTGGCGGTGATGAAGATGTCGGCCGTCTCGACCACGTCCTCGAGGCGCGCGACCTGGTAGCCCTCCATGGCCGCCTGGAGCGCGTTGATCGGGTCGATCTCGGTAACGATGACGCGCGCGCCCTGCCCCTTCAGCGCCTGCGCGCACCCCTTGCCGACGTCGCCGTACCCGCAGACCACGGCGACCTTGCCGGCGAGCATCACGTCGCTCGCGCGGAGGATGCCGTCGGTGAGCGAGTGCCGGCACCCGTACAGGTTGTCGAACTTGCTCTTGGTGACGGAGTCGTTGACGTTGATCGCCGGGAAGAGCAGCGTCCCGGCCTTCATCATCTCGTAGAGACGGTGCACCCCGGTGGTCGTCTCTTCCGACACGCCGCGGATGTCGGCGGCGATGCGCGTCCAGCGGCCGGGCTCGTCCGCGATGGTGCGCTTCAGCGTGTCGAGGATGATCCCCCACTCCTCCGGCTCGTTCTCCTCGTCGAAGCTCGGCACGGCGCCCGCCTTCTCGTACTCCACTCCCTTGTGGACGAGCAGCGTCGCGTCGCCACCGTCGTCGAGGAGAAGGTTCGGGCCGCTCCCGTCGGGCCAGAAGATCGCCTGCTCCGTGCACCACCAGTACTCCTCGAGCGTCTCACCCTTCCAGGCGTAGACCGGCGTCCCCTGCGGATCATCGACGGTCCCGTGCTTGCCGACCACCACCGCCGCGGCGGCGTGGTCCTGCGTCGAGAAGATGTTGCACGAGACCCAGCGCACGTCCGCGCCGAGCTCAACCAGCGTCTCGATCAGCACCGCAGTCTGCACCGTCATGTGCAGCGAGCCCATGATCTTGGCGCCCGCCAGCGGGTTCTGCCCCTTGTACTCCGCCCGCAGCGCCATCAGCCCCGGCATCTCGTACTCCGCCAGGCGGATCTCCTTACGGCCGAACTCCGCCAGCGAAAGATCGGCGACCTTGAACGGCTCGCGCCCGGCTTCGCGCGCTGCCTCGAATGAATTGACGGTGTCGAGAACGGTGCTCATGCATCCTCCAGATGAATTTTGAATTTTGAATTCTAATTTTGAATGGCGAACCTCGAAATCTGAAATGCCCGGTCGGCTATAACCCACCCCGGTCAACTCATGACTCAAAATTAGAAATTCAAAATTACCTCGGTTTTCCCATGGTCGCGGCGAACAAAGACGGCCCCTTCGCCTCGGGGTCGGGCGCGAGTGCCGTATAGCGCACCGCGTGCAAGCCGGCCTGCTCCGCCCAGCCGGTCAGCTGCTCCGCGGCGAAGCCGAGCCAGACGTGGCCCATCCGCTGCCGGTACTCCTCCCGGTCGTGTGGCGTCATGTCCACCACCAGCAGGCGGCCGCCCGGTTTCAGTGCCCGCGCCACCTCCTCCAGCGAGCGCTGCGGCTCGGGAACGAAGTGGAGAACCAGGAACAGCACCGCCGCGTCCAGCTCTCCGTCCGCGAGCGGGAGCGACTCCACCTCACCACGCCGCACCTCGACGTTCTCCACGTCACGCAGCCTCCGCCGCGCCGCATTCAGCATCGCCGGAGACTCGTCCACCGCGACCACCCGACCCACGAAGGGCGCCAGCGAAGCGCTCACCTGGCCCGTCCCGCACCCGAGATCCCCGACCGTCCACCGCCCGTCGAGCAGCCCCAGAAGGGCCTGTAGATCCGCGCGACCACCAAAAAGCTCCGCGCGAAGCCGGTCCCACTCGCCCGCCGCCGTGGAAAAGAACTCCTGGCTCTTGGTTCGTCGCTGCGCCAGAACGCTGCGCACGCGCTGCGCATCCTGGTCGGCCGCCGGCTCCGACGAGACCTGGTCTCGCACCAGATGCCAGAGCCGCCGCCCGGACGAATCCAGCCGCTCCACCGGCATCACGTACCGTCGGCTCGTCCCCTCCGCCCGCCAGACCAGCCAGCCGTCGTCCACCAGCACCTTCAGGTGCCGGCTCATCGTCGACTGTGGCAGCTGAAATACGGCGCAGAGCTCGGACACCGTGAGCTCGTGCCGCTCCAGAACCAGAAGAACGCGCGAGCGCATCGCATCGGCCAGCGCCGACATGCGAGCGAAGAGGTTATCCGGCGTCACGTTTCATCCATATATCCGGATGAAATGTTACACCGGGCGTCCCTCCTGTCAACCCGCAGGGGGCTCCGGAGAGATCCGCGGCGAAGTTTCTCCACCTCCTCCCCTCTGCGCTCTCTCCATCGGGCGCGAAGCTTCCCGCCCCTCTCCACATTACGAGAGTGCTCTCGACTCCTTTACGCCGCAGGTTGCCCTGAAAGCGGTCCAGCTCACAGGGTACCGCCGGCTGGATGGGGGACCCGGGGCCGCGACGCGGGGGAGTAGCCGGAGAGCAGTCATTTGACGAGCCACTTGCAGGGACGGTGGGAGCCCTATGATTGTAGAACGCTCACAGAGCTCGAGGCTGGCCACATACTCTGCGTTCAACCGGGATGTACAAATGATCAACCGGCTCATCATCATCGCACTCACGGCCGTGGCCGCCGCATGCGCCAAGACTCCAACGGTCACGTCGGACGAGCCGATGCTGAGGGGAACGATCACTGGAATCGGGAGAGATGATTCGGCAAGCTCGTCCCCGGATTCTCTCCACGCCGTTCGGACCGTAGTGGTGCGCTCGCTCGGATCGAGCCAGGCAGGGTCGCTGGGGCGCTGTTACCGTGACGCGGTGCTGACGGTGTCGAAAAGCACGAAGGTTCGCCGCTCCACCGGGCAGTCGGTGGGGACTAACGCACTCCTGGTCGGCCAGGTGGTATCGGTTTGGACCGAGCCGACCTTCCCCCTCACCAGCGTATGCCGGCCTGGCGCGACTGCGGCGCTCATCGAGATCGAGTCGGACAGTCCTCTCTGAACGCCTTCACTCCCGAGTGCCGAGCAGTACGGCAGCCGAGCACCGACTGGCCCTCGAGTGCGACGGGCAGACTCGCGTACCGGACGTCGCGCGAGATTCAGACGCTATGGGGCATGGGCCACGCCCACCGCCGGACATCCCGCCGAAACCTCCTCCCGCCGCCGTCCGTACGAAGAAGGGTGCTCCATGGTGGAGCGCCCTTTTTCACGATGGCCACGGATTCCATCGGGGAGTGGCAGGCGGTGGTGTAAACCATTCGCGCCCACTCGCCGTCCAAGGGGAGTGCCGTAAGAGCCGTCCTACACTATCCCCGCTCCGCTCATGTCGCGCTTCGCCCGTCTCCCTGCCCGCCGGGCACTCCTCCTCCTGGTTGCTCTTACGGCGCCTGCAGCCCTGGTCGCGCAGGAGGCGTCCACTCCCGGCCACTCCGCTCCCGTTCCGGAGGCCGCGGCGGCGCGGAGAACCGCGCCGATCGCGCTGGACGGCAAGCTCGACGAGGAGGCCTGGGCCGCGGCGCAGCCGCTGACCGGGTTGGTCCAGTTCGAGCCGAAGGAGATGGAGCCGGCGACTCAGCGCACCGAAGTCCGCTTCCTGTACGACGAGGAAGCGCTCTACGTCGGCGCGCGGATGTACGACTCGCTGGGCGCTGCAGGCGTCACCACCCGCCTTGTCCGGCGGGACGGGGAGTACGACAGCGACTACCTGATGATCATGCTCGACACCTACCATGACCACCTGGGCGCCGCGCGGTTCCTGGTGAATCCCTCGGGCGTGAAGAGCGACAATCTGAACGGCGACAGCTCCTGGGATCCGGTCTGGCAGACGGACACCCAGATCGATTCGCTCGGCTGGACCGCCGAGATGCGCATCCCCTTCTCCCAGCTTCGCTTCCCGCGGACGGCCAGCCAGACCTGGGGGCTCCAGGTAGGCCGGCAGGTGAATCGCCTGAACGAGTTCTCCCACTGGTCGGCCTGGCGCCAGAACGAGAACGGCGGGCCGTCTCGCTTCGGACACCTGGCCGGCATCGAGGTGGGCAGAAGCACGGGTGGGACCGAGCTCGTCCCCTACGTTCTGGCGCAGTCCACCAACCGCGCGCCGGGAGACGCCGGCGATCCGTTCTACCGCTCCAACGAGCAGAACTATCGCGTCGGATTGGATCTGAAGCACCGGCTGAGCTCTAACCTCACGCTCTCCGCGACCTTCAACCCGGACTTCGGGCAGGTGGAGGTCGATCCGGCGGTGGTGAACCTGTCCGCCTTTGAAACCTTCTTTCCCGAGCGCCGGCCCTTTTTCGTGGAGGGCTCCGGCTACTTCGGGTTCGGCTCCATGAACTGCTTTTTCTGCAGCAACGTCTCCAGCCTGGGCATGTTCTACTCGCGGCGCATCGGGCGCGCCCCGCAGGGCGCCGCGCTCGCCGAGGCCGCGGCGTCGGTGACCATGCTGCAGCGCACCCCGACGTACATCGCCGCTCGCCCGCGCGTCGATCGGATCGCGGATGCCCTGCGTGACCGGCTGCCGGCCGGGGCGGCGAGAGGTGGTAGCCCTGCATCTCCGTGCAGCCTTCGGCGCGGACGAAGGCGAGCTGCGCCGCGGTTTCGACGCCCTCCGCCGTGGTGCAAACGCCGAGGCTCGCGCCCAGGCCGGCCACGGCGCGGATGATGGCCGCGCAGCCGCCTTCCCCGTCCCCTTCCAAGTCGCGCACGAACGAGCGGTCGATCTTGATCTTGTCGAAAGGGAAGGAGCGCAGGTAGCTCAAGGACGAGTAGCCCGTCCCGAAGTCGTCCATGGCTATCTTGATGCCCATGGCCTTCAGTTCTCGCAGCGCGGTTACGGACGAGGCGTCGTGCATCATGACGCTCTCCGTGATCTCCAACTTGAGATCATGGGCCGCGAGCCCGCGACGCTTCAGGGTTCGTAAAACCTCCTGGACGAGGTTGGGCTGCCGGAACTGGACGGCCGAGACGTTGACGTTCAGCGTGAGTGCCGGATCGCCCCCGTGCACGTCCTGCCACCGGCGCACCTGGCCGCAAGCTTCTTCGAGGACCCACCGGCCGATGTGGGTTATCAGACCGGTCTGCTCCGCCAGCGGGATAAACTCGGCGGGAGGTAAGAGCCCGTAGAGCGGGTGCTGCCAAC
>JAHWJV010000246.1 GCA_019348265.1 Gemmatimonadota bacterium | reverse complement strand
TGGTTCCATCCCCGAAGGAGAAAGCGCTGCGGGCGCGCAGCTCGATGTAGGTGGATGGCATGAGGGCTATCGGCTATCGGCTATCAGGTACCGGCTATCGGGTACCGGCTACTGACCTGGGGAGCTCCCAAGAGGGGCAGCCTCGCGCGGGCCCTCACCCGGCGCGCTTAGGCGCGCCACCCTCCCCCATGAATGGGGGAGGGGAGGGAGTTCCGCTCCGGAGCAGTGTCAGTACGCCCTTGTCAACGACAAATGATCCAACGGAGCGCTGGCGTCTATCTCCAAGAATCAGTGCGCACGCTCTCGCCTGCGCTCGAGATACCAGCGGCGGCTGGATCTGAACCCCCTCCCCCATTCATGGGGGAGGGTGGCGCGTCTAAGCGCGCCGGGTGAGGGCCTCCGCGGGTGACGGCTTACGCCGGTCCTGTCTCGCGCAAGCGATCGTAACCCGAAGGGCGGAGACGGCCACGTCCGTCTTGTGGCCGACTCCGGTCGCGCAGACACGGTTGTATCGTGTCTACGCGACTAGAGCGCGGTGACCGCGCAGCGGGCATGCGCCCAAACTTGCAACTCCACACGGATACAAATTCTGCTCCACGCGCCGCACGGCCGCACGGCTTGTCGGGCGCGGAGGGCACTCGTTAGCTTGGGCGCGTGCGATACCAGAGCGCGGAAGACCGGCTAAACCCCGTCACGCCTGAGGGTGTGGACGACAGCACGCTGGGCGGCTACGCAGCGGTGCACGGCCGCGCCGCGGCGTTCGAGGGGTCGGACGGGCAGCCGTACACGGCGGCGGTCGAGGTAGAGCGCGCGGACGAGGCGTCGGGGGAGTGGGTCGCGTACCTGATCTTCCTCCGCTGGGCGCAGACCGGGTCGTCGGTGATGGGCCACCTGGAGACGGGGGACCTGACGGGAGCGCCGACGCAGCAGGAGGCCCGGGCTGCTCTGGAAGGGCTTCCGCTGAGCTCGGTGAAGGAGATTCTGGACCAGGAGATCGCGCGTCGGTCGGCCGAGGAAGCCGCCGAGGGGTGACCGTGCCGAACCTATCGGTGGACTGAGGCCATGCTCCGAGAGAGCCTGCTGTTCCTGAGCGAGAGCCCCGCGGCGAAGCGCCTCATCACGCGGACCCCCCTGTCGCGGCGCATCGCGGAGCGCTTCGTCGCCGGGGAGTCGCTCGACGACGCGATCAAGGCCGCACGCGCGATGAACGAGCTGGGGCTGAAGGTCTCGCTCGACTACCTCGGCGAGTCGGTCACCAACCGGGCGGAAGCGGAGGAGGCGGGACGGGTGGCGATCGCGACGCTGGAGCGGATCGCGGCGGAGGGGCTGGACGCGAACATCTCGGTGAAGCCGTCGGCGCTCGGGCTGGGCATCGACGAGGAGTTCTGCCGGGAGAACCTCGAGCGCGTACTGAGCCGAGCGCGCGAGCTGGGGAACGGCGAGGGCGAGATCTTCGTTCGGCTGGACATGGAGGCCTCCGAGTACACCGAGCGGACCATCAAGCTGGTCGAATCGCTGTGGGAGAACGGATACCGAAACGTAGGCACGGTGCTGCAGTCCTACCTCAAGCGTACCCCCCGCGACCTGGACCGGCTGGTCGGAAAGGGGATGCGCATCCGGCTGGTGAAGGGGGCGTACAACGAGCCCGATGAAGTCGCCTTCCCCGAGAAGGCCGAGGTCGATCGCCAGTATCTGGATGAGACGAAGACGCTGCTTCACGCTGGCTGCTATCCCGCGATCGCCACGCACGACCAAGCGATCATCGCCGAGACCCGCCGCTACGCCTTCGAGCAGGGGATCTCCCGTGAGTCGTTCGAGTTCCAGATGCTGTACGGCATCCGCCGCGATCTGCAGCAGCGGCTTCGGGAGGATGGCTACAACGTGCGCGTGTACATCCCGTTCGGCGGGTCGTGGTATCCCTACCTGATGCGGCGAATGGCGGAGCGGCCGGCGAACCTGCTCTTCGTCACGAGCAGCATCGTCCGGGAGTCCCCCATTCCGCGTCTAGCCAGTCCGTTCGCGCTCGGCGCCGGCATGCTCGCCGGCAGCTTCTTCGGCTTCGCCTGGCGCAAGCGCCGCAACCACTCCAGGTAAGCCGGTCCTGGTGAACGTCTCGTACCGCCTCTCCATGCCCCAGCCGCACTCGCACCTTTTCGAGGTGGAAGTGCGCATCAGCGGGGCCGCCGGCCCGCTGGAGCTGGTGATGGCGTCCTGGACGCCGGGCTCGTACCTGCTGCGCGAGTTCGCCCGCCACGTCCAGGACTTCCGCGTCGAGCCGGCCGTCGACTGGACCAAAACCGACAAGAGTACCTGGCGTGTGGCCGCACCCGACGGGGAGCTGCGCGTCTCCTACCGGGTGTACGCGAACGAGCTGACCGTGCGCACGAGCCATCTCGACTCGACGCACGGCTACGTGAACGGTGCGTCCGTGTTCATGTTCGCGCGCGGGACCGAGACCGGGCCGCTCGAGGTCACCATCGAGCCGCCGGAGGGCTGGAGGGTCACCACCACTCTGCCCTCCCCCGCTCCGCTTCGGTATCGGGCCGAGAGCTACGATCGGCTGGTCGACGCACCGATGGAGATCGGCACGCACGAGCTGATCGAGTGGGAGCAGGACGGCCTCCCCCACCGCTACGCCGTGTGGGGCCGCGGCGAGTTCGACCGGGACCGGCTGGTCGCCGACACGCGCCGCATCGTCGATGCGGCCAAGCGGCTGTTCGACGGTCTCCCGTACCGGAGCTACCTCTTCATCCTGCACCTCCTGCCGGAGGGACGCGGCGGCCTGGAGCACGCGGACTCGTCCGCGCTTCAGGCCGACCGCTGGGCGTTCGAGGGGGAGGAGTACGAGAACTTCCTCGCCCTGGTGGCGCACGAGCACTTCCACGTCTGGAACGCGAAGCGGATCCGCCCCGCGCCGCTCGGGCCGTTCGACTACACCGCGGAGAATTACACCACGAACCTCTGGGTGGTGGAAGGGCTGACGACGTACTACACGGACCTGATCCTTCGGCGTTCCGGGATCATCACGCCCGAGCGGTATCTCGCGCGTCTCGGCGAGTCGATCGCGCGCTTCGAATCGCTGCCCGGCCGCGGGCACCAGTCGCTCGCGGAGTCGTCGTTCGACACCTGGATCCGCTTCTACCGCCCCGACGAGCACACGCCGAACGCGCAGATCTCCTATTACCAGAAGGGCGCCCTGGTCGGGCTGCTCCTGGACCTGGAGATCCGCGGCGCGACCGCCAACCGGCGCTCGCTCGACGATCTGATGCTCGTCCTGTGGGAGCGCTACGGCGCGCCTGATGTCGGCTATCCCGAGAGCGGAGAGGGCTCGGTCGAGGCGCTCGCGGCGGAGGTCGCCGGGAAAGACCTCAGCGAATTCTTCGACCGGTACAGTCGCGGGACGGAAGAGCTGGGTTTCGCGCCCTACCTGCAGGTAGCCGGCGTCGGTCTGGTGGCCGCGCCAGAGACCGCGGCGGGCGAGTCCACCGCCGCGGGTCCGGCAGGCGCAGCGCCGAAGCGCCCGGCCGACGCCGCCGTGCTGGAGGGGCGGCTCGGGATCCGCGCGGGCGACCGGACCGGGCGGCTGAAGGTAGCCAACGTCCTGACCGACACGCCCGCCTGGAAGGCGGGTATCGACGCGGCCGACGAGATCGTGGCGCTCGACGGCTTCCGGGTCGCTACGGTCCCCGAGCTGGCGAAGCGCGTCTGGGCCGGGAAGCCCGGCGAGAATCTCGCCTTTACGATCTTCCGCCGCGATGAGCTGTTGACCCTGCTGGTCGAGCTAGGGCCGGTCCCCGCGCCGAAGGCGAGGCTCAGTCGGGTCGCGAAGCCGACGGATGCCCAGGAGGCGGCCTGGGCCGGCTGGATGGGACTCGTGCCCCTGGAGCCTGCGATCGCCGAGCCGGCCGACTGATTCACCACCTTCCCTCAATTTCTCACGATGCCAGACTGGCTCACCCGCCCCTGGCCGTGGTACGTGGCGGGGCCGCTGCTCGGCCTGTTCGCGCCCCTGCTGCTGGTGCTGGGCAACCGGCTCTTCGGCATCTCCAGCAACCTTCGCCACCTCTGCGCGGCGGTGCTGCCCCGGGACGTCGCCTTCTTCCGCTACGACTGGCGCAGGGAGGGAAGCTGGAATCTCGCGTTCGCCCTCGGGATCACCATCGGCGGACTCCTCGCCGGGTACGTGTTCGCGAACCCGGAGCCGGTGGCGATCGCCGCGACGACCGTAGCCGACCTCCGTGGGCTGGGGGTCCAGCAGTTCGCCGGCCTGGTACCTGGCGACCTATTCAGCTGGAACAGCCTTCTGACCGTCCGCGGCCTGGCGATGCTGGTGGGAGGCGGATTCCTGGTGGGGTTCGGCACCGCGTACGCGGGGGGCTGCACTTCCGGACACGGCCTGTCCGGCGTGGCGGACCTCCAGCCGGCCTCGATGGTCGCGCTCGTCGGCTTCTTCGTCGGCGGGATCGCGGGCACGTTCCTGCTCCTCCCGCTCCTCCTCGGGTAGCGCCATGCCACCGCTCGCTACCGCGCTACCCGACGACGTCGAGAGCGCCCTTCTCCCTGGAGAGCCGCGCTCGGGCCACGGCCTGTGGGTCTACCTCCTGGTGGGGATCGCGTTCGGCTTCGTGATCACCAAGGGGGAGGTCATCTCGTGGTTCCGCATCCAGGAGATGTTCCGCTTCCAGGGATTCCACATGTTCGGGATCTTCGCGACCGCGCTCCCGGTCGCGATCACCTCGGTCCAGCTGATGAAGCGCTACGCCGTCCACTCGACCCTCGGCACGCTGCTGGTGATCCCGCCAAAGGTGATGGGCAGCGGAGTCCGGTACATCGTCGGCGGGATCACCTTCGGGATCGGCTGGGCGCTGACGGGGGCGTGCCCGGGCCCGCTGTTCGCGCTCTGGGGGAGCGGCGTGGGGGTGATCGGGGTGGTGATCCTGAGCGCGATGGCGGGGGCGTGGGTGTACGGGTACCTGCGGCCGCGGCTGCCGCACTGATCTCCGATTCCACCGTCCGCACCCGAGGAACGATGTCGGTCGGTTGACCATTCGAGACGTCCGGGACTTCTTGAGCAACGCGGGAGTAAAGTCGTGATGGAGTACAAGGGCTACGTGGCGGAAGTAGAGTACGACGACACCACTACCGTACTCCAGGAACGCGTCCTCAATACGCGAGACGTGATCTCCTTCGAGGCCGACTCCGCATCGGAAATGCGTCGCGCTTTCGAGGCTGCGGTCGGCGATTACCTGGAGTTCTGTGCAGAGCGGGGTGAGGAGCCCGATCGCCCCTACTCTGGCAAGTTCCTGATTCGCGCGACGGTACAGCTACACCGCGCCGCAGCGGTGGCCGCGGCGCGGGAGAGGAAGAGTTTGAACCAGTGGGCGACGGAAGTACTCGCTCGGGCTGCTCAGGGGTAGAGCCGGGGTTGACCGCCTTTCTGCAGTCCGGTAAATTCGTTCCTTCGCCTGGTTCACCGGCGGAGACCGGAACGGGACGTAGCGCAGCCCGGTAGCGCACCTGAATGGGGTTCGCGCGGTAAGGGTTAGCGATTTAGCAGAAATGCAGTAATAGGCGGGGTCTTACGGATAGGGTGCGAACGGCTGAGAGGCTGATTCGCACCCTTTCTGCATCCCAACATGCACAGTAACATGCACACCCGCCGGGGCCAGTGTCTCGGGAGCAAGTACGACCGATCGTTCGGCGAGATCGGAAGAGC
>JAHWJV010000245.1 GCA_019348265.1 Gemmatimonadota bacterium | reverse complement strand
GTAGGCCGCATTGACACGGTCAAAGAATAGGCTCGTGAAAGCACTGGCGCCCTGCGGGCTCGCAGGAAAGTCGGAGGCTGACGTCCGACGCGAAGAGGCTTCCGCAGTCGGTGTCGTGCCGGCTCCGGCGGACCCACTCTCCGCTTTAGCCGACGGCGCACTCGCCCGGACACTCGCTGTTGGCGCCGACCCCGAAGCCACCGGCGGCAACGCCGACGGCTCAGCCTCCTCAGCTGAGCAGCCTGCGGCCCCGACACCCAGCCCCAGCACCAGCACCTCCCCTCCCGCCGCTAACCCGTAGGGCGGTTTGATCGGCGGCGCGGGCGAGCGGCGTTCCACAGCGGTTCCACTCGCTGCGCTTGCACGGCGCTATATCGCGTCCCCGGTTCGGCGCGGATTGAAGAAGATGCTCCACAACGCTGGTCCCCGTAAATGAGCGTCGGCTCCCAGGGCGAGTACCTTCCCTACGAGGACAGGTTCAGGGGAGCAGATAATGTGCGGGTGGCAGTCTGCGGATTCCGCGACGGTGGGAGCGATTAGAAGACCCGACAGGCGATCTCGGAGCGGGAGCGGACGTCCAGCTTCTGCATCACCCTCTCCGTGTGCCGGCGCGCCGTGTGGGGGCTGATGAAGAGGAGCCCGGCGATCTCCTGATTCGCCTTCCCCTCCGCGAGGAGGAGCGCCACCTTCGCCTCCTGTGCGGTCAGGCCGAAGCGTTGTCGAAGCGATTCAGCCGCCGGGATCGCGCGCCCCGCGCGCTCCAGCCGGACGAGCACCGCGGGACCGCGGCCCACCACGGACTCGTCCAGCCACGCGGCGCTCAGCGTGTACGAGGAGCGTGCGGTACGCACTTCCCGCATCAACGGCTCGCTCAGGAGCCCTTCCGCGCTCGACCGCTCCCTGTGCAGCGACGCGCACAGGGAGCGGGCGAGCACTTCGGACTGCTCGCGGATCTCGACAGTGGCGTTGCCGGGTTCCCCCGCCAAAACCTGGGAGTACGCGGCGTTTTCGTGCACCACCCGCGCGGCTGTGTCGAAAAGCACAACCCCGTCGCCGATGGTGTCGAGTAGTCGCCCTATTTCCGTTCGGAACCTGTGGAGACGCCAGTAGCTCTGCACGCCTGCCTGAAAAGCAGGTCGAAGTAGTCGCACCAGCGCCAGCCCCCGCTCTCCGAACCGAATCCCCGAAGGGCTATCGTGGTGGAACAAAAGGGCGGCCACGCTTTGCGCTTCGACACGAGCGGGGTCCACCGCCATGGCGGCGATGAGGGCGTCGAACCCGCGCGCGGGCACCACGAACTCGTGATAGTAGCTGTCGCGCTGGTACTCGTCGATGTCACTCCCCCAGAGCATCTCTCGATTACATGCCCCGTGCCCTACCATGCGCCTCCACATGCCGAACCATCGGTCCAGCGACTCGATCCTGCTCGGGTAGGCCGCGATCACCTCCGGCGCCAGCTCCTCCGAGAAGAACAGGGCCCCCTCGGGGTTCGGTAGCTGGAAGGTGGCCAGGTCCGCCCCGAGCAGCGCCTTCGATTCACGGCACACCGCCCGGCGCCACTCGTCCACGCTCGAATACTCCAGCGGCGAGAGGAGCTTCTGCGACAAGCTCTCCACCGCACTCAGGTCGGCGGATCCAAGGGTGAGCGACACTGGACGGGATGCTCCTAACGCGGCAGAAGGGTGGTCGTACGGCGCAGCCAATCGCGAATGGCAGCCATGAAGGTGTCAGGCTCCTCCATCCACGGGAAGTGGCCGCTCCGCTCGAAGACGACGTGCTCGGCGTCGGGGATCGCGCGGCGCAGCGGCTCTCCGGCCTGGTCCACCGGCATGATCCAATCGTCCCGGCCGGAAAGGATAAGTGTCGGCACCTGGAGGGCACTCAGCCTATTCCCGACGTCGAAGGTGGGCATCAGCTCGAAGACGGAGCGGTTCCAAGCACCCGCGCTGAAGCGGATCCGCGCCGAAACCTCTTCCATCAGGCGCTCGTCGGAGGCATGGAAGTACAGCGGGAAAATCGCTCTCCACAAGTTGCCTACCGCCTCATCGTCCGGCGCCGGGCCGGAGAGACAGCGCGCGAGCGCGTCCATCACCTCGGGCGTCGCGCGCGCGGCCGCGTTCGCGAGCATCACCTCAGCGTGCTCGAACGCGGCCGCCGTGGCGACTAGAACGAGACCCGCCAGGCGTTCCGGGTAGCGGAGGGCGTACTCCTGCGCGAGGAAGCCGCCGTACGAGTGGCCGAGGAGAAAGATGCGCTCGTGCCCCAGCTGCGCGCGCACCGCCTCCACGTCGTCCACCCACGTCCGGTGGTCCACCGAGCTCCATTCGGCCGGCCGGGCGGACCGCCCGTTGCCGCGCTGGTCCAGGTACAACAGCTCGAACTCGTCCCCCAGCGGGTCCAGCCAGGGGCGGAAGTAGCTGTGGTCGAGCCCCATCCCACCGTGCAGCAGGAGCATCGGAGTCCCGGTGCCGTGCACGGCGCAGAAGAGCTCCGTCCCGTTGGTAGTGATGAGCATTCGACTGGAGATGTGCCCCCGCTGCACCGCCCGCGGTGGAACCGAACTCCTTTGGAGGCCGCAGGGGGACTTCCTGACCAGGGCGAGGTTGTGCGTAAAATTATCGTCTCACCGGTGCGCACGCACAAGGGTTTCCGAAAACGTCTGAAGCTGTTCTCGGCCGGTCTCGGTGCCGGTGCCGAGTGCTCGGGCGGCTCCGCCGCTAGACGTCTGCTTGATTCGCCTATGGCGGCTCGGTTCGTCTGCGGCTCAGGTTCGGACGAAATCGCCCGCCCGGCGCGACCGCCGGCGCACGCCCGGATCCCAGCGCGAAGGTTCCAACGAGAGACCTGGCAGGTGATCAGGTATCCCTGCCGCTCGTCGGAGAAAGGCACAGCTCGACTCTTTCGGACCTGGACTGGGCTAAGCTCGGAATCGAGCGGTTCGAGTCTGTTGCGATCTCCGCGAACGAGCCTTCTGGTTCGTCGTGGCCGCGAACTCATTCCCCGAGCTGGGGCCGCGAACTCGACACTCCTGCCCCACTTTGCCCGGCTCGGCCCCCTGCTCGAGCGGTCTCAACTCCCGGCTCGAGCTGGGTCCTATGACCATCGACTACACCTTGATGAACACACCCTTCCGATAGAACACCCACATCACCCCCATCCAGAAGAGCACGAAGGACAGGCCGAAGACGAGCGAGGCGTTGATGGGCGAGAGCCACGAGGCGTAGGCGTTCTCGAATATCCATCCTTTCACCGTCCCGGCGCCTGAAAGCCGCGGCATTCCGATCTCCCGGGCCATGAGCCCGGAGAGGAAATACGCCGCGATCGCGTTGACGCCGAACACGACGAAGGGCAGCGCCCAGCGGCGGTAGCCTTCGACGTCGACGATCCAGTAGCAGACTGCGAGCGCCAGGGTGGCCATTCCCGCGGTGAACACGACGAAGGAGCTGGTCCAGAGCGCCTTGTTGATCGGGAAGGCCTGGTCCCAGAGGAGCCCCACCAACACGCCGACGGCGCCCGCGATCAGCAGCCCACGCGCGATCACGCCAGGGGAACGGCGTGAGCGCAGCCACTCGCCGACGAACACGCCGAGCAGCGTCGTGGCGATCGCGGGGAAGGTGCCGAGCAGCCCCTCCGGGTCCCAGGTGCGGGAGCTCGCCCATAGATGGTCGGTGCCGAACACCGCGCGGTCCACCAGCGCGCCGACGTCCTTGCCGGGCTCCAGCACTCCCGCCCCCACTCCCGGAACCGGAACCCAGCTCATGAGGGCCCAGTAGCCGAGTAGCAGCGCGCCCACGGCGACGACCCGGCCCCTCCACCCGAGCCAGAGCACGAACCCGCTGGCGGCGAGGAACGCCAGTGCAATGCGCTGCAGCACGCCTGGTATGCGCAGGTGCGAGTAGTCGTAGCCGATCCACGGGTAGCTGGCGAGGACCAGGCCCAGGAGGAAGAGGATCGCCGCGCGCTTGGTCGACTTCCAGAGGATCTCCCCACGTCCGTCCCCTCGCTCCTGTAGCTTGCTGAAGGAGAAGGTCATCGACACGCCGACGATGAAGAGGAAGAAAGGGAAGATCAGGTCGGTGGGCGTCCACCCATGCCACACCGCGTGCCGCAGGGGCGGGTAGACGGCGTCCCAGGTGCCCGGATTATTCACCAGCAGCATCGCGGCGATGGTCATTCCGCGAAACACGTCGAGCGAATGGAGTCGGCCCGTCGCGGCGGGTGCCACCTGCAGGCCATCGCTGGCGGCGAGCTGCGCGCGGTCCTGATACAGCACAGTCTGGCTCATTCACTCTCTCCGGCGTCTGGGTGTGGGGCGGCGCAGCTGGATCAGCACGACGATGGCTGGACTTGCGGAGCTCTGCGGTACGGATGTGGGCGATCGGTGGCGCGAAGGAGGGGCGTTCACCAAGGTAAAGCGCCGCCCGGGCGGTGAAAAGAACCGTGGCCCCGGGGGCCGGCGGCCGAGACGAAGTCGCCAGCCCCGCTTTAAGGCAGTGGCCCCGCCGGCGACTACTCGGCGGCCGTGCCGGGCCGCAGTCTCTCGCGGAGGAAGGCGAGCGTGGTGCAGGTCGAGGTGCGGAAGCGTGGATCGGGGCTGAACTCGCCGATGCTGTGCCCGACCCCGGGCAGCTCGATGAGGGAAGCCGGCACCGCGACCGCGCGCAGTGTGTCGCGCATCGAGCGGGACTGGCGGATCGGCACCACGTCGTCGACGGTCCCGTGGACCAGGAGGAAGGGCGGGTCGCCGGCGGTCGCGTGAACGGCCGGCGAGGCGAGCAGCGCCCCAGCCATGTCGCTCTCGGGACGCAGCCCCAGGAAATTCTCCACCATTCCGCGCTGGCTGACGTCGAGCGCCCCCGC
Organism: Gemmatimonadota bacterium; assembly: GCA_019348265.1. GTDB lineage: Bacteria > Gemmatimonadota > Gemmatimonadetes > Longimicrobiales > Longimicrobiaceae > JAHWJV01. The sequence goes on along the minus strand of JAHWJV010000245.1, from coordinate 856 downwards.
GGTGCGGATATCCTGGGGGCCGGCGAACGACACGACCGCGTTGATCGCAGGCGACACGTCGCGCAGCGGGCAGCTCCCGTCCAACCCGGCCACGTCCGAGGCGGTGCCGAGCATCGCCGCGAGATGGCCGCCGGCCGAGATGCCGAGCGCCGCGACCCGTGACGGGTCGATCCCGTATCGGGCGGCGTTCGACTTGAGCCAGCGAACCGCGCAGCGCACGTCCTCCACCGCGGCGGGGAAGACGTTCCGAGGCGCCGCCGCGAGTCGATAGTCGACGGTGGCGGCGGCGTACCCCTGGCCTGCGAGCAGGAGCATCTCGCCGGCGTACTCGCTCCTGTCTCCGCCGCTCCAGCCTCCGCCGTGGATCAGCACCACCAGCGGGTGCGGGCCGCTTCCCTTCGGCCAGGCAACGTCGAGCCGCTGCGGCTGCCCGTCCGCGACCGTATAGGTGATGTTGCGCGCGACGTTGACCTCCGCGCCGGACGCCGGCGACGGTACGCGGCAGTCGCCGGTCACCGCCACCGACTCCACCCCGCGGTCAGTGTCCATCGGCGCGGCCACCCCGGAGCAGGAGGCGACCGCCAGCAGGGTCAGGAGATATCGGTGCTTGATCACGGCTCGTTAGGTCGGCGTCCCACGTTGTGCTGGCCATGCGCGGCAGGTACGGAAGGACCGGGCCACAGGGCCGACCAGAACGGCGCCGCCGCGCTCTCCGTCACGACGGAAGAGCGGGAGCGTCCATGCGGGCGTCGAAGCGGCCGAACCGCGATGCCACTCTCGATCTGGCGCACCGAAATTGGCCCGGCTACCTTGGCGCTGGGCCGCCGGAGGGGGAACGGAGTGCGTGCGGCAGCCG
>JAHWJV010000244.1 GCA_019348265.1 Gemmatimonadota bacterium | reverse complement strand
TGGTAGGCACGCTGGAGCGCCGGCTACAGGAGGGTGAGATCACGCTGGTCTGCGTGGACCCGCAGTTCGGTGAGCGCGTGCGCGCGCTTCGCGGGAGCCTGCTCAGAGACCGCGTTCGGGTCGTCCTCGCAGACGACGCCGACGCTCTTTCGCGGCTCGATTCGGGCGAAAGGGTTCTCCTCACCAGGGCGGCCCGGGAGCAGCTTGGCGACGTCAACTTCCGCCTCCTGGTCCCCTGTGATCCCGCCTTTTCACACGATGCCTCGCGTGAGATGTCACGCCTGCTCGTACTGCTGAATCTGGAGGCGGAGCGCCGGGTTCGAGCGGGAGGGCTCTGAGGCGGCGAACTGACAGTGGCCACCGGCGAGCGGCCACTGTCGTGCGGCCGGGCGTTCATCGGAATCCCCATGCATCCGCAGAACCAGGGTAACCGAGCTCGAGGATGGGGGCTTCATAGGTCCATCGGACGGCACGGTGGACTCGCACGCGGCAGCTGACCAGGCAGGCTCGGGCGGCGGTCCTCCGGACCTCGGGGCAGGGAGCCGGCGGCGACGCCTGGAAACCCACGGCCGTCGCGAATCGCCAGGAGATTAGATCGAGCCGACTACCTGGCGTCCGACTGCAGAGGGGTTCCGTCGTCGGCCCAGCGCCAGGTATCCAGAATCTGCTGCATCTGGCCGGCTACGCGCTTCTCCGCCCACTGCGGCTGCTGGAGAAGAATGTGAAAGAATCGACCATTATGTTGGCCCAGGGCCACCCAGCCGGTGATCGGCGCACCGCGCGTGCCTCGGCTCATGATCGGGTACTTGACCACGGCCCAGGAGGGAGGCGGCACCGGGTGCACCTGGGTACTCGCGCCAGGGATCCGGTAAGACTCCGCCGCCTGCTGCACGAAGACGCGCCCACGCGCTTCGGTAAACGATTCGGGCGCCGCCACGAAGTGGAGGAAGGCCCGTTCGTCGCGCTCATCCCCGGAGAACGCCACGAACGTAACGCTTGGCCCGTCGTCGAAATGTTTTACCTCGACGCGAATCCCCTCGGGCACGGACGCGCGGAACGGAAGCGCCAGCCCCGGAGGCGAGGTGAAAGACGTTCCACCAGGTTCGCCTTTCCGCGGGCGCTCCGCCGTCTCACTCTCACAACCCAATGAAAGAAGACCGAGACCGAGCCATAAACACTTCCAGTTCATACCGGGACTCGTTCGAGAACTTGCGACGGGAGTGGGACCTGCGGAAGCCGCGGCCACTGAGCAGCGCGGGTGGCGGTTCGGATTGGACAGCGCATCATCCCGGACGCGATGAGCGCGAGGTCCGCGAGATCGTCCGCCGCGGAGACTCGTCCATTACCGACTGCAACACCGGCGCCGCCTGAAGGGTGAACCAGGTGATCTCGGGAACGGCGTTAATTCGGATCGGCACCGTGCTGAACCCGATCCCCCGGTTCACGTAGAGGTGATTCCCCGCCTTCCCGAAGTCCTCGATCCATCCGTCGACGGGCACCGGCTCTCCCTTCACCAGCTTCATCCAGCTCCACCCTGAGAAAAAGGGAAGAGCAAACTGCCCGCCGTGCGTGTGTGCCGCAACGGCGATCGGGGCTGCACCCGCAGGAAAATCCACGAACGATGCCGGATTGTGCATGAGCACGATTCTGGGCGCGTCGATGGGGACGTCCTCTAGGGCACGTAGTGGAAAGTCGTCCCTTGCCCACGCGTCCCCAACCCCGACCAGGTAGATCGTGGAGCCGGCGACCCCGGAAATGCGCAACGCTGCTGCCTCGTTCCGTAAGACGCGGATGCCGATCGAATTCAGCTGATCGCGTAGCCGTCGGCCATAGCGCGGCACCTTCCGCTCGTGCGGCCAGTTCAGACCCCAGTCATGGTTACCTAAGACGGCGAAGGTGGGGATTCCGGAGGCGGCCAGCGGTCGAACCAGCGCCGTCACTCGCTCGAGCTGATCCTCTAGATCGTTCTCCGGCTTGTACAGGAAATCCCCGGCGAGTAGCACCGCGGCTGGTTCTGCCGCAATGATTTCCGCCACCGCTCGCCGAACGGTTGAGACGTTTGCCCCCCACATCCCGATCTGAAGGTCGGCGATCACGGCAAGTTGCCGGCCCTCCCACCCGGCCGGGAGGCTTGGAACCTCTGCCACGTGCCTTTGGGAATCGAGCCAATGCGGCTCAATACATCCGCCGTACACCCCGAGGATGACGGCAGCCCCGCCAACTACCTGCAGAACATGCCTCACGTAGCCGAGAAGGGATCGCTTCGTCACGAATCTCCGGGGGCCGGGCGCCGTGCAGCCGACGGGGTGCGAATGCTGTCGCGTTTGCGGGATTGCGCGGCGTCGCCCCGCTCGCTCCATAACCGCGGTCGAAGCATCTGACGCATCCTCCATTCCGAAATGCTGCCTGAAGCGAGGAAAGGGCGGTCGCTCGGCGCATGGTGTCCACCACCAGCGGCACCAGTCAGCTGGCTGGAGCGTGAGACCAGTCGCTCGGCGCACTTTCATCCACCGCGACAGCTCCCGCGTTTCAGCAATAGCGGACGCATTCGGGTCACCGGATGGACAGACGACGTAACTACGGCCGTGTGTCCTAGAAAGGGGCCCCCGCGGCAACCCCCGGGCACATGTGCTGCTCCACAGTTCGAAGCAGACCCGGCACCGGTACCGGTGCCGGCCCGGCCAAATCCAGCCCGAGAGGAATAATGAAGACAGCAGCAATCTCCATAGTCGCGATTTCGTTGCTTGCGGGGGTGATGGCCTGTGGGGACGCCGATCCGGACGCCGAAGTGGCGGAAGGAATCGGCGTGGACTCCGCGCCGGCGGCAGGCTCCATCGTTCCCCCTCCCCCCGTCGCCACCGACACCGCTGCCATCCCTGTCGGGGTCATCGTACGAGGACCCGCCCCTTATCTAGGCCGACCGTTGGTGGGCAGGGCACGCGTGGCCGAGGTGGTGACCGACCGGGGGTTTTGGCTCGAGCAGGATGGTACGCGCATCTTCGCGGTGATTGCGAAGACACCGCAGATGGAGCAGGCAGTGAATGTCAACGCGGGACAGACGGTGGCGGTCTCCGGCGTCGTGTACGACAGCGCCGCGGCGNACCAGATCCCCGGAGAGCTGGAGCCGGAGACGCGGCAAATCATCTCCGGAGAGCAGGCGTTTCTGTATGTAGCGGCCCAGACCGTCCTTCTGTTGGGACCCGACGAAAATTGAACACGAACCCGATGCGAGAGTGGAGCGGCGCCCGGCCACCTCCCGGACCGGGGAGGGGCGAAGCACGCTCCCTAGAACCCGTGGAGGTGGACGCGTCATGCGACCGCGCGCAGAGATCGACCAGGGCTGTGTTCTGATCATAGGGGGCTCAAGGGGGGCTTACCTGGTGCGGCGATCGAGTTCGGTGCGCCGAGACCTTTCCGATGCGGAGACGCCGAACGGTGAGTCACGGCGGCGCGGGTCGCAGGAAGCTCCCGGGCGCGGCGATCCTCGGCAAGGGGAGGGATAGGTCTCGTCGCGCAGGGGCACGGTTGGCCGGCAACAGCCGGCCACGGTCGGGCCGATTGGGGCATCCACATTTCCCAGAGATGCGGCGACGCAGGGCTTGCCGGCGCTCGAGCCGAGGTTCAAGGGAAGGAGTTCTCATGATGCGTGAACCAACCGTGCTGCTCGTGCAGGACAACGACGTACTCAGGGCCCGATCCGCCGACGCCCTCTCGCGCGCGGGGTTTCATGTAGTCGGGGCAGCGACTGGTTTGGAGGGTGTGCTTCGGGCTCGGAGCTCCATGCCGGAGGTGATCCTGATGTCTCTGTCGATGCCGCTCATCGATGGTTCGCAGCTCGTCCGTCTACTCAGGGCCGACCGCCGAACGAGGGACATCCCGGTGGTGGCACTCTCCGCAACTGACGTTGGCCGGCCCGACCCGGCGCGACTGCAGGCCGCCGGCTTTCAGGGCTGGACCGCGGAGGGGACTGATCTGCGTCGGATGACTTCGCTCGTCCGAACCCTCGTCGCGCCGCAAGTCGGCCGCGTCGGGTGAAAAGGGCACGTTAACCGGGATCGGCGTTCGAACCGATTCGGCGGCCGGCCGCTTCACGGCGAGTCATCCAGGTAAACAGAGCCGGCGCGCCACCGAGCGCCCATAATGCGGCGAGCGCGCTGAGCAAGAGTCCCAACGCCAGCTCACCCTCCCCAGTCGTTCGCTCGATGACCAGGAACACGAGCGTGATTGGGAACGCGACGACCAGCCTCCGCCAGACCGCTCCCTCCGCTCCGGCGACCGGCTGGTACCCGATGAAACGGTACTCGAGCAGGAGTGCGGCGCTTCCTCCCGTAAGCACGCCGAGTGCGTTCCACGCCGACGAATTCCCGGCTGCCAGCAGCGGCGCCGCGGCGACCGCGGCCAGGCACGTGGCCACACCACACCCGACGAAGACACTGTATGGAAGGTGCCGCAGGCGGGACTCTACGGCGGGCCAGGCGGACTGAAAGCCCCAGACCACCACAGCCCCCAGGAGCGCGCCCGCGAGCACGTCGCCCAGGTAGTGGACGCCGAGGTACAGGCGCGAGATCGCCACGGCGGTCACGACGAGCATGGTGGCCGAGAGCGGAATACGCCCGCGGGCCCATAGCAATCCCCACACGACGGTGGCTGTAAAGACGTGCCCGCTGGGAAAGGAATCCAGCGGGATCTGTTCGTAGGACACGATCCCCGGGCCGGCGGGCCGGGCGACATCGAGGAGGTGGTTCATCGTGAGGTTGAGCAGCGCCTCGACCGTGACGATCGCCGCCAGCGCGTACGCGTCGGCCCGCCCCCACAGCCAGAGCGCGAACGCGATGGCGAGGAGCACCCCCCACGTGGCCGCGATCAAACCGACGATCCTGAATGGCAGTGGGTGCCCCAGGCCGAAGAAGGCCTGCACTCGTGCGATCGTATCTGTCCGGAACAACAGATCCGGCAGCCAGGGCGGTGCGCCCGTCACCGAGGACTTTTCAACCGCGAGCCTCCAAGAACCGAGCCTGGCCGCAGAGTTCCGAGTCGAAGAAGTCGCTGTCGAATGCGGTGCCGGAAAGATGCGGCTCGAAGGGCCGACGCACCGCTAACTCTACCTCCGGCACCGGAGGCATGCGCAAATAGGCCGGCACCTCGGCGACGCCTTCACGGTCGAAGCCGTCGAGGTACACCCTGCGCGGCTCCATCCCTACCCGAGCGTCACCGACGGGAACCAGAATGTGCGGCTCGTGCGCGACTGCTCGGGTGAGATCCTCGTCGAGGGCGATGTCCAGATACCGCGCCTTCAGCGAGCGGGGATTCAGAACCAGATCCTCTACCCTGCCGACCGCAGCGAACACCTCCCACCCGTGCAAAACCGGCATTCCCTCTGGCGCCGTCGAGGTCGGGAGCGCCTTGAGCCGGACCAATCTTTTCTCGCACCATCGCACGATGTTCTCCTATCGCTAGCAGCACATGGAAGTTCAGGGGCCTCCGGTGCACCGACCGTTCCGATCCGGGTGTGAGCCGCGCACAAGCTGGGCGATACGGTACTGGTTGTCCGCTCGGCGGGAGGCGTTCGAGAACGCTGGCGAGACTGGGACGGGCGCCGTTCGGATGACGTCAGCGCGGGCGGGCGGACCGGTGTGCTGCGCCGAGGGCAGCCGTTCCCGGTGGCGGCGGGGCTAGAACGACTGGGCGGAGGAGCTCGATGACGTCGTCACGCGAATGTTTGCCCGACACCGGCGCGATAGGGTCGGCTACTGGCTCCAACTGTTGCTCGCCATGGGCATCGCAACCCT
>JAHWJV010000243.1 GCA_019348265.1 Gemmatimonadota bacterium | reverse complement strand
GATGAGCGCCCGCAGCCGGCTCTTCAGGTCGTCGAACTCGCGGCTGTCGAAGCCGATGGCCCCGATCATCTCCTGGTTGATGGTGACCGCCTCGTCCCGCAGGGCGCGGCCGGCGTCGGTGAGCGCGAGCAGCTTGACCCGGCGGTCGCCCTGCTGCCCGACGCGCGTCACCAGCCCGCGCACCTCGAGCCGGTCGGCGAGCCCCGTTACGTTGGAGGCGTCGCAGCGCAGTTGCCCGGCCAGCGACCGCATGGGTGCTGCCTCGGCCAGCGCGAGCAGCGCCCGCTTCCATCGGTAAACCGACATGATTTCCACGAGCAGGCCGGCCGCGCGCAGCAATGACCCGAGTGGGTGCAAAGTCAGGGAAAGCATCTGTAGCCTTCGGGTCAGCTGAGGCTCTCCTCGTCCTGGTGCCGGGTCCCGGACGGCCCCGGACGGACGTGTATGAACTGCATTCATGACGATCTCCTCGGTCTGTTTTGAAGAAAAAAGGGCCCCTGCCCGGGCGCTGTGCCGAGCGGGGCCTTTCCGGCCGATCTCTCATTGTCCTCCGGGAGCGTGGCTCCCGGCGTGCTCCGATTGCTGGTTACGCGTGCGTCCAGACGCGCGGCGAGGGGTTGCTCGCCGAGGCGTCCACGTGGAGGCTCCCGGCGCCGTCCTCGCGCGCGGGGTAGACGCCGATGCGGGTGAACCCCACCGCGAGCAGCGCGGCCAGCACGCGGAAGCGCTCCTCGTTCGTCTCCACGCGCAGGTCCACCGCCCGGCAGGGCACCTCCAGGTGGGCGCTGCGCCTGGCACCCCCCGCCGCCTCGTTGCGCTCCGGCGGGCGGTGGTCGGAGAGGATGCGGAAGGGCACCCCGGCCCTGCGGCGCGCGGCGGAGAGGCGCCGCAGGAAGGCGGCGTCCATCTGCTCCGGGTGGCGGAAGTCCGACGGGGCCAGCTCCGGGGCGATCTCCCGCCAGACGGGGTGCTCCGGCAGGGCGCGCGAGGCCGGCGCGTGGAGCGCCGGCTCCCGGGCGCTCATCGGGGCCCTCCTTTCACCTGGGCCAGGTGCTCCAGGCGGCGCGCGGCCTCCCCGGTGAAGGCGCCGGTGGGGTTCCAGCGCTTCTGCAGCCAGGGGTGCAGGACGGCGTAGCCCAGGAAGAGCACCAGCTCGAAGCTGTGGTGCACCCACACCTCGATCTCCGCGGTCAGCTCGGGGGTCACCTCCACGAGGCCGCGGTTCACCAGCAGGGCGATCAGGAAGCTCGCGGCGACGGCGGCGAGCCGGGCTCGAATCGTGTTCACGACTTTCTCCTTGCAGGGGTTGGCGCAGAGTGCAGCGACTCCTCGACGCGGTCGAGGCGCCGCCCGATGTGCTCGAGCGTGGACGCCTGGGAGGCCTGCGCTCCGCCGATCTCGTCCAGCCGCTCCGCCATGCGGCCCAGCGGCTTGATCACGTGCTCGGCCGTCCGCTCCCAGTGGTGCCGCTGCTCGGTCCGGATCTCCACCAGCTGGTCGCGGTTGGCGTCGGCCGCGTCGCGGACCTGGAGGTAAAGCGACTCCAGCGCGTGGAACTTGCCCTCCAGGCCGGTGAGCTCCTGCCGGGTCACGAAGGTGCGGCGCAGGCGCTCGACGAGCGCCAGGAGCAGCACGCTCGCCGCGAACCCGCTCCCCAGCAACGTGGAGACGTCCACGTTCCAATCCGACAGGCTGCTCACGACGGTCCTTCCTCTCCCGAATGGTTCATAGAAAAGGCCCCCGGTCCCGGACGCTGTGCCGGGTGGGGGCCTTTGCCGGCCGCTCTCGAGTTGTTCGCCACGCTCGCGGTGGCGGCGCTCCGGCCTAGCCCGCGAGCAGGTCGCCCAGGGCCAGGACCGCCGCGCCGGAGACGTGGAGACCCGCCGCCTCCAGCTCGCCCGCGGGGATGGGCTCCACCTCCACCTCCACCGGGCAGAGCGCCAGCTCCCGCAGCTCCCGGTGCGCGGCCTCGGGATCGGTGAGCCTCACCAGCCCCGGCTGCGGGGCGCCGTCCCCGTCCAGGACGGGAACCGGGTTGCCCGCTTCATCCTTCACCGCGTGGCGGATGACGATCTCCCTCTCCAGCTCCTCCGCGTCCTTCGCCTGCGGCTGCAGCGCGCGCACCGCCTGGCGGAGCCTGAGGGCGAGCGCGATCGGGAGCTTCTCCTGCAGGACCTCCTGCGCCGCCCGCAGCATGCCGGAGAGCTCCTGGTGCGTCAGGGTGAGCTTCATACCACCACCTCCACCGTGGCATAGGTGACGGAGATCTGTGCCCCGAGCGCCGGAGCGGCCGCCGCCTCCACCTCGACGTAGTGCTGCGCGCCCGGCGTGGGCGCGGGCGGCAGCGCGGACGCGTCCGCGCTCGGGACGGGGCGGATCCCGACCTGGACGGTGCCGGTGGCGGTCTTGCGCAGTTCCACCACTTCGCAGGTGTGCTGTGCGATTTGCATGATCGTTACTCCTCGTGTGAAGTTCGAGCTGGTTCCCGCGCGGGACCCCCCCGCGCGTCCTGAATCCTGCCTGCGGGCCTGGCTCAGGCCCGCTGCTCCAGGCCCTCCATCCGGCCCGTCAACTGCTGCACCGCCCGGATGAGGACCCCGAGGGTGTTCGCCAGGTCGAAGTGCTTCCGCTCCGCGCCACTGAATAGGGGATCCGTGTCCTCCGCGACCACGCCGACGCGGCGGCGCTTGGCCTCGTCCGCCCGGTAGGCGAAGCTCACCACGCCGATGCGGTTGATCAGGCTCAGCGCGTCGTCCACGAAGGGGGTGATCTCCTCCTTGGTCTCCCGGCTGGATGTCAGGTTGAACGCCGTCGCCGAAAGGCTCCCCACCCACCGGCCGTTGCCATCCCTGTCGCAGAGTGTGGCCCGGAAGCTGTACGCACCGGGCGTTCTGCGCTCCACGTGGATTGCCGGCTCCGCGGGGTTCGCGTCCCCCCCGATGACGAACCAGACCTGCCCGGGCCGGAAGGTGTTGCTGTCCCCGTGGAAGCCGATGCGGGGGCCCGTCTCGAAGGTGGGACCGGTACCCACCCACATCGTCGTGGCGCGGTTGGTGTTGGCGAAGAGGAGGTTTCCGGCGTTGCCGAGGTCGGTGCGGATCTGTCCCGCCGAGGTGTTCACGTAGAGCGCGTTCGCGTGCACCTGGCCGCTGCTGGTGAGCGCGATCACGGCACCTCCGCCCCGGTTCCCGGAGAAGATCCGGACCCCGTTGGTGAAGCGCATCGAGCAGTAGCCGTCGTTGAGGTCCACGATGTCCCCGTCGTCGGCCAGCACGATCCCGCCCCCGGTCGTGCCGTTCCGGCTCACCCAGAGACCGCCCTGCAGGTCCATCCACCCGTTGCCGTACAGGGACATCTTCTCGGCGTTCCCCATGCTGAAGCGGAAGGGCCCCGTGCCTCCGATGTCGAACCTCATCTCGTTGTCGGGCGTCCACAAGCCGGCGGCGCCGTGGATCTCGCCCATCCGCAGCCGCCAGCCGCCGCTGTTCCAGTGCGCGTAGAGGTGGCTGTCCGACTGGATGTGCCCGGTGGCCCGGAGGCTCGCCCCGTTGACCAGGAAGTGGTTGAACCACCCCCCGTTCCCCCCCGGCGTCTCCCGGAGCTGCAGCGTGGTGCCCTTGGGCTTGAAGAGCTCCGCCGCCCCGCTCCCTGCCTGGTGGATGCGCAGGATCGCCGGCTGGTCGCTGTTGAGGCTCGGCTTCGCCCCCACCTCCAGGCGGCTGATGTGCGCGGTGGGGGCCCCGATCCCATCCGCGTAGGGGTTGTGCATCCACGCCTCCACGCCGGGCCCGACCTCCAGCCGGTCGCTCTTCAGGAGCGCGTAGCCGGTGCCCGAGACGTCCACGAGCGGACGGCGGCCGTCCGGCGTCCGCCCGAGCGTGAGGCGTGCGCCGAGCTCCACGCTGCTCCCCCGCTCGGTCCGCGCGCCCTGCACCAGCGTGGTGGCCATCCCGCTGGTCCGCGGGAAGCTCTCCGCCCCGGGCGAGCGCTTGGAGCCGTCTTTCAGGAACACTTCGGGCTCGATCAGCGTCTCGTTCTTCTCGTCGAGCCGCACGTCCTTCTCGTAGACCCCGGGGCTCGGCTTTCTGTCGAAGTTCTGCGCCGCGGAGCGGGTTCCGGTTCCGTCCGTGACGTAGAACTTGACCCCGTCCGGATCCGGCTTCACCTCGCCGAGCGGATCGTGCACGGTGAGCACCAGGGTTCCGGTCACATCGTCGTGCGTTCCGTAGACGTTGAGCTGCACGCTGCTCATGGCGCCACCTCCCCCCTGGACCCCGAGACGAGGGGTGCCCGTCCGCTGGCTGGCGGCCGTCCGGAGAAGACGGCAATCTCGTCCTGCGTTCTCATCTGCCCTCCGTTGAAATGGTTCTGTGGGATGCGGGTGATCTCCTGCCTTCCCTCATCCCGGAACGCCCCCGCACCCCGCGGGGGAACTGCGCCAGTCCGACTCGCCGGCTCTCCTCCTTTCCGCTCCTCCAGTGTCCTCCGGGCGTGTTCCACCCGGAAAAAGAGGCCCCGGCCCGGGCGCTGTGCCGGGCGAGGCCTCTGACGGCCAATCTCTCTCGTGTCCTGCCTGCCTGCTTCCGCTGGCGGAGCCTACCTACTCCGCTCCGCGCAACGCTCCCGCGAAGATGTCGTAGATCGTCCCGCAGCCACGCCGCTGGCACTTGTACGACCCGATCCGGCGCCTTCGAGGTTCCTCCCTCAGCTGCGCCGCTACCCAACTACTCACCCGGAGCGCTGGCCGCGCTCCACAGGCCGGGCAACTCGCCCATACCGCGCACATCCGCTCCCGTTCGGCGTCCTCCGCGCTCATCCGTGCCTCCTCTCCGGTAGCCGCCGTCTGGACCCGAATGCACACCACGCGTATATTCGGCGTATATTCGGGTACGAGGTCAATGTTAACATATAGTGCTAACAGCGTCAAGGCCGCTCGTCGCGCGGTGCCTGGCCCGACAGGCGATCCCCTTGCGGGTCGCTTCCCTAGTAGTGACAATGTTAACACGTATCGCTCGCCGGAGTACGGGGTCGGTCGAGCCGACGGGGTCACCGCAACGGGGGGAGGCTCAGGAGCGATGAGTGATGACGAGCCGCACGCCGGACGTTCGGCCGGGGGCATCGGCGACCGCATCCGCTGGATCATCGAGGACCGGCTGCGGACCTCGCACGCGGAGTTCTCCCGGCGCCTGGCCGTGAAGCCCCCGCAGCTCTCCCGCTGGATCAACCGTGCGGACTACCCGCCGGGCGAGGCGTACCTGGCGCGCATCGCGGAGCTGGGCGGGGTGCCGGTCTCCTGGTTGCGCTACGGCGTCGGTGCTCCCGTGTCGGCGGAGGAGAACGGCGCGCCAGAGGAGGTGGCGGCCGGCGACGAGCTCGCCGCGCAGGACCTTTTCCGGCACTTCGAGGGGATGGTGCGGCGCATGGGCGGGGCGGACGTCGCGCCGGAGGAGCTGCGTTTTCGCAAGCTGGACGTGATCGACGGGCTTACGCGGCTGTACGCGGCCCAGGGGGTGGTGCCGGGTTGGGTCTACGATCTCAAGGGGAGAATCCTCCGTGACGAGCTCTGAGGACGTCGAGGTTCTGGCAGCGACGGCTGCGCTGGTGCGCCGCTCCTGGTCGCTGCTGGACGATCCCGAGGTCCGCCCGCCGATGCGGACCGACCAGATCACCCAGCTCCTGGTGCGCAGCCGGACGCGCCTCTGCGAGTACCCGTTCCACTCGGGCGCCGTCGGCATGGCGATCCCCTGGGGCGCCGACGAGCACGCCATCCTGATCGACAGCCACGCCCCGCGCGCCGACTACCTCTTCACCATCCGCCACG
>JAHWJV010000242.1 GCA_019348265.1 Gemmatimonadota bacterium | reverse complement strand
GTGGGCGCTGGGGCGCGTCGGCACGGGCGCCGCGCGGCAGGCGCTGCGGGGGAGGGAAGAGGCGGAGGCGGACGCGTCAGTGCGCGAGGAGATCGCGTCGGCGCTCGACATCTGATCCCGCGGCGGAGGGAAGAGGTGGGGGGATGCGTGGGCCAGGAGGTCGCCCGCGGCGGGGATCGGACTGCGTCTGGGGGCCGGCCACGGGGCGGCCCGCGGCCGGCGGGCTCAATGCACTTCGCCCCAGCCGAAGCCCCGGACGTCGCGCGCGTGGATTCCGGGAACCGACAGATCCGCCCGGACCTCGTAGACGCCTTCGTATTTCTTCACCGAGGTAACCTCCTGATTGTCTCGTACGGCGGTTGCCTTCAGAGTGACGGACGCCTCGTCCGCGCGCAACGAGATGGTCACCTCGACGGGGAAGCCATTCCACCGCTCGCCCGGCCGGTAGTCGATCTGGTCGATCGTCCACTCGCACGTGGGTTGAAGCGAGCCATTCTCATCGCGTGGACCATCGTGATCCCAGAAACGGGCGAGCGGAAGGACGGAGGTGTCTTCCGAAGGCAGCTTCGCGGTCACGATGGAAACCATCAGGGCGGCCCGGCGGCCGGGGTGGCCGTCGATCTCGGGAAACTGGATCGCGAAGAATTGCCAGGTGGCGTTCCCCAGGATTTTTAGGGCAGACGCATCGAAGCCCTGCACCACGTAGTCGACCCAGATGTTGCCGCGTGTGCCCGACGAATGATGGCTGCCGTTCCTGGTGACGGAGAAGCGCTCCACCGCCAGCAGCGGGAGAGAATAGTAGTAGGAGCCTTGCCCGAACATGTCGTCGCGGCCACTCTGCAGATATGCACCTACGCTCCCGCCGAACGCGGATTCGATCTGCTGCTTCTGCTCGGACGTAAGGTACTGGGGCAGGAAAGACGACGGGCCGTAGCCGACCTGGATGCACCCGAGCGTGTCTTCCAGGAGCAGTTCATACTCCCAGGCGTCGCCCGAAAGCGTGACCACCCGGCCCGTCATGCGGTATCCGGCTCCGCGCTCGCCGATTCGCCCCGAGGTGAGCGAAAGCGCGATGAGCCCCCCGTAGAACGGGTTGCCGTCGACGGTGATCGCGAAGGGGCTGGAATACGCCACGTTCCCTTCGCCCACCAGGAACGGTGCCACGGCGTACCCGCCGGTGTGGTCGTCGCAATACGACCATTCGGCCATGTACGGCATCTCGTTCTGGAACTGCTGGAATTGAACGATGTTGCTGATGGCGGCCGTGTTTCCCTCGTCGTCGGTGAGGTTTCCGTAAAAGCACCAGGAGCTGAGGTTGTAGCGGGGATGAGGGATGGACAGCCATCCCCCGAGCTGGTCCGGGCTCTGCCCCAGCGGCAGGATGGCGCTCGACGAGTAGAAATTCTGCAGATAAACATTCCCGGGGCGGCGCCAGCCGTCTGCGTCGCCGGTCAGGTCCTGCGCGCCGCGCGCTACATCCGCCAGAAGGGTCTGCTCAGCCTGGCGAAGAAACCTGAACATCTTGTGCATGGATGGGGGTCCTTGTCGGTGTGGAGTTTCGGGCAGGAGGTCGAGGGAAATTGAAGACTGTTACGGCGGGCGGAATGGAATAAGGGCTCGCGGACGCGACGCATGGTAGCCAAGGGCGCGATCCGCAGGGCGAGCGGGTGTGCGCGACGGTCTACAAGCCGACGCGGTAGCGACATCGTGCACTCCTGGCTGGAACGTTGCTTGGGTCTCCTCATTCTAACATGGTCAGCGGATTCATGGGAAACCCATGTACCACGAGGGAGCCCAGCGGCTCCATGTGTGGAGCATGCGACCGGCTGGTTTGGGAGGGCAGGGGAGCCCCGTGCACGGAACCCGCGGATGCTCCGGCCGGATTTCCTCGTGTCTCGTGAACGTGATGAAGTGATGCGAACGCAGGTAGCGATTGTCGGTGGCGGGCTGGCGGGCCTCTATGCCGCCCGCCTGTTGCACGCCGCGAAGGTCGAGTGGATGCTGATCGAGGCCCGTGATCGCCTCGGGGGCCGGATCCTGACCGTGGACGAGGCCGGCCAGCCGGCTGACGACGGCTTCGACCTGGGCCCGTCCTGGTACTGGCCGCGCATGCAACCAGTGCTCGCCGGCCTCGTCGCGGAACTCGGCCTTTCATCCTTCGAACAGCATAGCGACGGCGACGTGGTGTTCGAACGCATGTCGCGCGAAACTCCCCAGCGCTTTCGTCCCGTCGTGCAGGACCAGCAATCCTTTCGCGTCGCTGGCGGCACGGGCGCGCTCGTGCATGCGGTGGCCCGCGGCCTTCCGCGCGAGCGACTGGTTCTCTCCGCACAGGTAACGGCGATGGCGCTCCGCGGCGAGCACGTGGAGCTGGTGATACGGCACGCAGACGGGGCGGACGAGACGCTCGTCGTCGGACACGTGATCGCCGCGATCCCGCCCCGGCTGCTCGAAGCGACCGTGTCGTTCACCCCCGAGCAGGAGGCGTCAGTAGCGCGGCGCTGGCGCGACACGCCGACCTGGATGGCGCCGCACGCCAAGTTCTTCGCCGTGTACGACCGGCCCTTCTGGCGCGATGCGGGCCTGTCCGGCACCGCGCAAAGCATGGTCGGGCCAATGGCGGAGATGCACGACGCCACCACGGCGTCGGGCGGCCCGGGGCTGTTCGGCTTCCTGCGTGTCGACGCGGAACAGCGCGCCGCGCTGGGGGAAGAGGCATTGACCCGTGCCTGCCTGGACCAGCTCGCCCGTGTCTTCGGCCCCGATGCGCGCACCCCCCGCGCGATCCTGTTCAAGGACTGGGCGGCCGATCCGCGCACCGCGACCGCAGCCGACCGCAGCGCGGGCGGCCATCCCGCACCCGATCCCGCTCCATGGGTGACGGGACCGTGGAAGGAGCACCTCGCGCTGGCCGGGAGCGAAACCAGCCCCACCGAACCCGGCTACCTCGCGGGCGCGGTCGGCGAGGCCGGGCGGGCCGTCGCCGAATTGATCAAGAAGCTGGGCGCGGGCGGCTCTCGTGTAGGGAGATCAAGCGATTGAGTAGAGGGCACACTGGCCCGGGCCCACCTGGGTGGGCCCGGGCCAGCGGGAACCAGGCGAGCGAGCTACTCTGCACCCCGACCGGTACATCCCTGCGAGATCGCCAGGCCTCCGACTCGCCTACGGGTGGGGTCCCCAGCACAGTACGATCCACCGGCATCACCGAATCCTCGAAGGTGCTGACCACGTTCGCGCCGGCGAAGAACCCGATCGCCCGTGCGGTCCCCGCCCCCGTGTTCCGTAGACCGTGCGGCACCATCGCGGGGATCAGGACCATGCCGCCCGTCTCCAGCGTGCCGCGCTCGTCGCCCACCCATCCCTCGATCGTCCCCTCGAGCACGAGGACCACCTCCTCCGCGCTGTCGGTGTGAGTGGGAACCGCCCCGCCGGGCTCCAGGACCATGTACACCACGGCCGACGCCTCGGCACCTGTGCCGGCGTAAATGGGGAAGCTGAACTTCAGCCGGTCCGCCGGATTCCCCTTCGACCACGCCTCGATCAATTCGAGACGATCCAGTTGTGAAGTGTGCATTGGATTCTCCAGTCTGTTCGGAAACGAATGGGTGGGCTCCGGTCCACGTTCCACCGCGGCGGGCACGGGCTCGTCGCCTGTGGTCGCGGACGGCGTGGCCGGCGGGGCCTGGGCTTGCCGGGAGCGGCTACCGCCGTGCTCGCGAGGGCGGCAAGGAGCACTGTACGGACGCGAGTTGGAAACATTATCTTCCCTCGAAGCAGGGGGTGCCTCGCGGCTCCCGGCGCTAGCGTGCGTGGAGGATAGTGAGGGCGAGGTGGACCGATGAACCCCAACTTTGTGGGGGGTGTTCGATGGGACTGACCGGTTCGGCCGAGGAGGCCGCTCTTCGAAGCGTGAAGCGGGCCTGCTATGCGGGTCTGGATTCCGTCGCGCTCCGCACCGAGGTGGTTCGACGTATCGCCCCGGTCGTTCCCCACGATGCATACTCGTTCGCCACCTCGGATCCGGACACGGGCCTGTTCACTCACGTCGTGGTCGAGGGCGTTCCCGAGGAAACCTCCCGTGTCTACGCCGAACTGGTCTATCCACAGCAGGAGGCCATGCGGATGCTGGACCGCGTCCGCTCGGGCGAGGACGTATCCACGCAAACCTCGGCATTGTTCGCGGAGATGCTCTGCGCGGCCGGGATGGGGCGTGAACTGAACACGGTCCTCTGCGCCAGAGGTGGGCTCTGGGGGGATCTCTGCTTCCTTCGGGAGAGCCGATCCGCCGCCTACACCGAGCGCGAGATGCGCTTCATGCGCCGTATCGCACCCCACGTTGCGCGGGGGCTGAAAGTCGCGGCGACGCTGGACCTGGCGAAGGACGAGGCCGTACTCCTTGCGGGTGGCGCAGAGCTCAGCGATTCCGCGCCGGGCGTGGTCGTGGTCGATGGCAGGGGCCGAATCGTCCTGCGCAACCCCGCGGCATCCCCACAGCTGGAGGACCTGGCCGACGTGGGGGTGAAGACGGGGAACATGCCGTATGCGCTCTTGAGCGCCGTCTCCCTGCTCCATGCGCGACACCGGCAGATGGGGATCGACGATGCTCCTGAAGATGCGGCACTCCAGGTGCGCGGCCGATCCGGGCGCTGGTACACGTTGCGCGCCTCTCTTTCGGAACCCACGGAGAGGGGCGACATGCCCGCCGTCGTCACGATCCAGCCCGCGGCGCCGCGGGAGATCGCAACGATTTTGACGCGGCTCTACGGGCTCTCCCCGCGCGAGCGGGAGATCATCGCCCTGACCGCGCGCGGTGCGTCCACCAAAGCCATTGCCGCCCAGGTGGGCCTTTCCACCTACACGGTGCAGGAGCACCTGGGCAACGCCTGCGACAAGGTGGGCGTGCGGGGGCGCAAGGCACTCCTGGCCAAGCTCTTCTTCGACGGATACGCGCCACGCCTCGCCGGCTGAACCTGGTCCTGCACGCTGCGTCGGCGTGAGCCGATGCGCTCGCGACCTCCTTCCCGCACCCACGCGTCATTACTGGAATTGCGCCCGGAACCTGTCGAGCTCGGCACGCAGGGCCGCGACCTCGGCCCTGAGCTCCTCGACGCTCCGCTCCAGCGCGGCGACTCGATCGTCCTCCGGATCGGCGCGGCGCGTGGCGGCGGGCCGTTCGTCCGCCGTCGCGGACGTCTCGGTGTGCGCCGGCTCGCCGGCCAGCAGGTGCGCGTAGCGGACCTCCTTCTGCCCCGGGCGCCGGGGGAGCCGTACGACGAGGGGCTCCGGCTCCCGCGTGATGAGCGATTCCAGCACCCGCTCCAGGTCGGCCAGGTCGGCGAACGGGTGCAGGCGCTCGGTTCGCGCGTACAGCTCGGCCGGCGTCTGCGGCCCGCGCAGCATGAGCACGCCCAGCACGGCGAGTTCCGGCCGTAAGAGCCGCAGGTCCTCGTCCAGCCGGTGCTCGAACTTGGTCACCCGCGACCCCGCCGGCTGGATCTGCCGCAGAAGCCCGCGGCGGCGGAGCGCGACGGTGGCCGGGACGAGCGCGTCCTCGTCCAATCGCATGACCGGTTCGCGGTTGGTCGACTGGTTGCACGCGGCCACGAGCGCGTTCAGGGAAAGCGGGTAGTTGTCCGGCGTCGTGACCTCCTTCTCCAGGAGCGAGCCGAGGATGCGTACTTCGACGCCCGTCAGCGGGGGGTGCACGGCGGGTCTCCTCTGTCCGAAATCGTCCGGGAACGCGCGAAGCGGAGCGGTGCCGCTCCGGCGCGCCCTCGAGCCTCCAGCAGCGGTGCCCGGGATTGCGCGGATCGTGCCCGGCGCCGACGCGCGTCGCGGGCGATGGGACTTCCGATCCGGGAGG